>JAGLIU010000326.1 GCA_023142805.1 Candidatus Omnitrophota bacterium
CAAATATTCCTGTACGGATATAATAAACGCGTTTGATGGGGGAGACATAAAAAGAATAATAGCAAAACATCCTAAAATATTTCCCGAAATTTATCTAATGCTTACTATTTTTGGTCAATTCGGACCGGTAGCTCGTATCAACGCCGGGAATAAATTGAAGAGACTTATAACCACGTTGGTTGAGTCGTATCCCGGAAGTGTGGATGTTGAGAACCCGGAAGACCTTCCGATTAAAATACTGGCGTGTACGGATGATAATGATCAGAATTTGTTTGGCGCGTTTGAAGACGTGTTTGGTGAAGGTGCAGAGTTGGAAGCGTATAAAAGTAAATTGATCGAGGATGTAACTCCTGATGAAGGCGAGAATTACGGTAAATATCAGCCGAAACTGACAATGAAACCCAATCTGAACGCGAAAGCTGTTGCCCATGTTCAGTATTGGCTGGGCAAATACAATCTACCTCTTCCTGGAAGTGTCGAACTTGTTGACGAAGAAGATATTCTTCAGCCACTACTTCTTATTTCCAAGATGTGTGTTATGAATATGCGTAAACGTGCTGTCAGGGAGCAGATCGCGACAGGTATAACGGATGAACGAGATAAAAAAGGCTGGAACATTGATATCGAAAAGGAACGCCCCAAACTCAATAACGAGTTTGATCTAAAAGTAAAGACAATGCTTAAATATGCCGGTATCAATGAAAAAGAGATCAACATTTTTATGGACACTTTTGAGGAAAATATCAAAGGAATGGCAGGGAAAGATAAACTGGTGGATATAGAAGGATCCGATGATGAGATCAGAAGGTTAAGAAGAAATTTAAGCGAAGAAGATATTACCGCAAGTGAAGAAAGAAAAATGTCGACGCAAGTACAGTTTTATGAGCTTGAGAGGCGCCGCGTATTTTCCGAAATATGTTCGGAACAAAATGATGCCGAGTATCGTGCGAAATATCAATTATGGGTGTTCGTGAAGTCATTAACATACGACATTAAAACAGGTAATGTTTATTATCAGGATCTTTTGTTTCGTGATATTGTTGAAGCGGCAAGGAAAAAGTATGTAGAGAATGAATTTGAGATTAGGAGCCTGCCGGATGTTATACAGACAGAGTTGCGTCACATAACGATGAAAATGCCCACATGGGAAAAGAATTCTTTTGTTGATTATTTCGCGTGGCATAGGCTTATACAGAAAGGACAAACAGCTACGGGATTTCTTTTCCTGGGTGGTACGGGTAATAGTTTTTCGTGGGAGAATCTCGCGGGAACACAGTTTGTGTTCAATGACGAGGGGAAAATGATAGGAGAGTCTCCGCTTAGTTGGCGTGCTGAACTTGCTTTATCTTATAAGCATCTTAGGGAAACGATAAGCACGGAAGAGTCAAGGTTTGAGACCGAGACGGGAACCGCGGATGATAAAAAAAGCAAAGACAAGCGGATATCTGATCTTTTGAAGGGTTCTGATGAAAAAATCACGAAGCCGTCAAGAGTGTTTTTTGAGACCCTGAACGATTTGCAGTTAGCCGGGGTATGGGATGGGTATAATCAAATAGAAGACGCGGAGAGGGGCAGCCGCTTGGTTTTACATAAACTTTTAGCTACAAGGTTGGAAGGGAATAATCTTACACAGATTTTGGAAGATCTATTGCCGGCACTTGGTGAGGGCTGGTTGAAACAGAGAGAAAGATGGATAACTCTCCAGGCCTTTTGGGCTATAAATTCTTATAGACCTGTTATTATGATGTTTATCGGACAATTACTTATGGCAGGATTTACGTTTTATGTTATATCAGCGGCGATCCCTTCCGCTTTGCTATCTTCGGGCTTTTCTGTTTTAGTAGCGATAGGCGGAGGATTTTTTGGGTACATTTTTGGCGGTATGATGTTCTATAGTATAGGAACGATCCTGTACAGGATAATGGAGAAAGCGAGGATTGAGAGAAATGTTCAATGGCAACAGTCACCATTTAGGTCTATGGGGGGATACGGCATAAAAGGATGGCTTAAGGGCTATTGGTTATATCAGCATGTATCTATTTTAGCAGCCCCTACAATTCTTATGCTCATGGGCGGGATCACTATGTTAATAGGAGCCTCTTTCGGGATTTCATATTATTTAAATTCAATTATGGTGTTGAAAATTAGCGGATTGTCCCTTGTAACGGCGTATTTTATTATGTGGACATTTTGGAAGATCTTTGATTATTTTGTAA
>JAGLIU010000327.1 GCA_023142805.1 Candidatus Omnitrophota bacterium
TGTTCAGGAGATGAGTATATATCCGATAAAATAGAAGCAAGCATTGATATCGCGCGGCTTTCAGCGATACCTTATGAGTTTAGAACAACCTGTGTACCGGAAATAGTTGAAGAAAGCGATTTGTGTCTGATAGGAGAGATCGTAAAAGGCGCCAAGAAATATTGTTTACAGCAATTTCGGCCGATGATCACATATGAAGAACGATTCAAAAAGATCCGGCCTTATGCTCCTTCAAAACTTAATCATTTCAAAACGATCCTGGAAAAATATGTCGAGGAGGTTGAAGTTCGGGGGGTTTAAACTTTAGCTTAACCGTTTTTCCGGAACCCTTTAAATTAAGAGCTTTCAATCTGAAGAGTGTCTAAAACTATTGATTTCACTAAATTATATTGACAAGAGTAATGAACAGGAGTATATTCTTCTTAAAAGGGTTTATGAAAAGATTTATTAAAATGTAAAAAGGAGGTAACGGATGAACAAAGCGGAATTGATCGGTTCAATTTGGAAAATAGGAAAATATGAAACGAAGACCGCGGCGGCGCAAGCTTATGATAGTGTTGTAGCGGCCATTACGGGTCGTTTAAGCAAAGGTACCGCGAAAGACAGAGTTATTCGTCTTCCTGAACTTGGCACTTTTAAAATGAAAACAAGAAAAGCCAGAACAGGTAGAAACCCTCAGACAGGTAAGTCCATAAAGATACCATCAAAGAAGGTTGTGACTTTTAAGGGCGGTAAGAATTTGTCAACAAGTCTCTAATATGTTTTCAGAGATAGAGAGAAACGGCCCTCGTCTTATTAAGAGACGGGGGCTGTTTTTTTTACGAAAAAAACGCGAAACGATTTGAGTTTTCACGTAAATACGTTATATAATACTTATCGGAAATAAAATCGGGTTTGCGGATATAAAAAGGAAAGGTAGACATGCTCACGATTAACAAAATAGCGGAACTTATAGATGCCGAAGTGATCGGTGATGGAGATGTTCAAGTAAAGAGGATAGCCCATCCTCGTTGTTTGGAAAAAGGAGATATGACTTTTGCCTTTGATGAGGAGACGGCCAGACTTATAGAAGAGACCGATGCCGTGTGTCTTCTTACGACTATAGATGTGGGCAAATACAAAAAACCCGTTCTCAAGGTCAAAGATATGAAGGCCGCGGCGACAATGATCTATAATCTTTTGTTGAAAATTGTTGAGCCTAAAAAAGGTAATATACATCCTACAGCGGCGATAGAAGAAGATGTTATATTGGGTAAGAACGTTGGTGTTGGCGCCAATGCGTTTATAGGCAAAGGAACAGAAGTAGGGGACAATACTAATATAGAGGCGGGATGTGTTTTAAAATATAAGGTTAAGATAGGAAAGGGTTGTTATATAAACGCTAATGTGACTTTGTATGAATACACGGAAATACATGATAATGTTATAATACATTCGGGAACGAGTATAGGCGCGGACGGATTTGGATATATCACCAAAGACGGAGAGATATATAAAGTTCCGCAAATGGGAAGGGTTGTAATAAAAAATAATGTAGAGATCGGCGCGAATACTTGTATTGATAGGGGAACATTTGATACAACAGTTATAGGTAAAAATACGAAGATTGATAATTTTGTACAGATCGCTCATAACGTAAATATAGGAGAGAATGTGTTTATAGCCGCACAGACAGGTATCGCGGGAAGCGCGAGTGTGGGAAATAACGTGATGATGGGTGGTCAGTCGGGTATTTCCAATCATATAAGTGTCGCGGCAAATAAAAAACTAGCCGCGAAAACAGGAGTAATACGTAATATAAAAGAAAGTGATCCGGAAACTTTTTTCGGGTATCCGTCAAGGGACGCTCGAGAGGCGATGAAACAGCTGGGTTTTTTATCATGGTTAAATAAACATTCCAAGAAAATAATGAAAATGGTAAAAAATTTACCGGAATAATAAAAAAGGACAAATATGATAATTCTAACTGGCGGTGCGGGTTTTATAGGAAGTTGTTTTTTAAGAAAACTCAATGATGAGGGAATAAAAGATATCATTGTTGTGGATCATCTAGATGGATCGGATAAATGGCGAAATCTTATCGGCAAAAAATTTATCGATTATATACAGAAAGATGATTTTATTAATATGATCGGCACAAACAGGATATCCCGGCCGTCACATGTGATACATATGGGAGCGTGTAGTTCGACAACGCTTACCGATGCTGACTATTACATAAAGAACAATTATGAATATTCCAAGACACTCGCGGAATGGGCGCTTGCGAGGAAGTCTGTTTTTATGTATGCTTCTTCCGCGGCAACTTATGGGGATGGCGGTTCAGGATATAGCGATAAGGAAGATAGTGTGTTTAATTTGAAGCCTCTGAACATGTACGGTTATTCCAAACATCTTTTTGATCTTTGGGTACTTAACAATAAGCTTGTTAATAAAGTGACGGGGTTAAAATTTTTCAATGTATTCGGTCCTAATGAATATCATAAAGATGATATGAAGAGTGTGATCTGCAAGGCTTTTCCGCAGGTTCAAGCTGAAGGAAAAATAAAACTATTTAGATCTTATCAAAAAGATTATCCTGATGGCGGTCAAAAAAGAGATTTTATTTATATTAAAGACGTGATAGAAGTTATGTATTATCTTTTTCGGGATCCCGCTATAACCGGTATATATAATCTTGGAACAGGAAAAGCGCGTAGTTGGGAAGCTCTTGCTAAAGCGATGTTCGCGGCTCTCGGGACAAAGCCTCGGATAGAATATATCGATATGCCTGAAGGTTTGAAAAAGAAGTACCAGTATTTTACACAGGCAGATATGTGCCGATTGAAAGACGCGGGATGTGATATAAAATTCCATACTTTGGAAGAGGCTATTAAAGATTATGTGGAATATCTGAAAGATCAGAAATATTTTTGATCAGGAGATCTTCTCAAAGCTATTATTTTCCGGGGTAAAAAGAGTGATTTGGTTTCTGCCGTTATCTTTTGATGTATAAAGGGCCTGATCCGCTTCTTCTATAAGCTTCTCCGGATTATAATCTACCTGGCCGCTATATGATGATACTCCCATACTTAAGGTAACCCCGAGGGGGATCTGTTCTACTTTTATTTGTGTTTGTTCGACTTCTTCCTTTATCCTTTTAGCTATATCAAGAGCTTGTTTTGTAAGGTCCTTTATCCTGTTGGAGATGCTCCGGACCTCTTTACTCCCGGATTCTATGAGAAGTATGGCGAACTCTTCACCTCCGTAACGCGTGACAATATCAAAATTCCGCACATTTCCGGCAATGATATGGGCGACTGTTTTAAGAACCTTATCTCCGATAAGATGCCCGTGTCTATCATTAAACTGTTTAAAATGGTCTATATCGCACATTATAAGAGATACGGGACGTTTATATCTTTCAGCTCTGTTTATTTCTTTCGCGAGAGATGTTTTAAAATATTGTTGGGTGTATAACCCTGTTAGTCCGTCATGTACCGCCTGGTATTCAGCTATTCGTTTTTGATGCTCTATTTTCTGGTTATATTCCCTGAATAACATCATCGAAAGAAGCAGAAGTAGCAGGATGGCGAAAGAAATACGTGTAACATTAAGCATTTGCTGGTATTCTTTAAGCCCTTTTTTATACTCCTTATTTATATCGTATACCAGGAGAGTTCCTATTTCTTTACTGCCGTATTTTATAGGGTATACATATTCGGCGCTTAAGATATCGATCTCTTGAACTTCTTCAAGAATGCTCTGGATAAATCCTTGTTCATTCTGAAAAACAAAATTAACGCTTAAAAAAGGTATATCATTATATTTTGTTATAAATTCCCGGATGTTTAGAAGAGACGGCGACGTGATCTCTTTTTTAAAACTTTGATAGATCAAAGACGCTAGTCTTTCGGCACGTTCTAAGTTGTGTGTGGTAGGTTTTTCTATAAAATAGGTATGCATGATGACACTTTGTTTAGTAAGCAGGAAGTTGAAAAGGAACCAGCTTATGACTGAAAGAAGCGCCAGGTACGCGATGAATCTGGTCTTAAATATTGAGATTTTCATGTGATTAATATCCCCTTAGAAATCTAGTATATCTGGCAAAAAAACAAAAAGCAAAAAGTATTATTAAGTTTGAAAAAAGCAGAAGTATGTGTTATATTCTCAAGGATATGCTTTTTAACGAAAGGAGCGAGGTATGGATACACAATACAGTTCAAAAGACATAATAAAAATGGTGATTCAGGCTAAAACCAAAGGAGTGGATCTTTATTTAACGTTGGCTCGCAATAGCGAGAACTATCATGTTAGCAATCTTTTCGCGGAACTTGCCAAAGATGGGCAGAGGCATAAGATTCAGATGGAAAAATGGATAAATTCTCTGGATGATGTAACTCGGGAAGAAGCCTATCCTGGAGAAGCCGCGCTTTATCTTAAAGCACTTGTCGATGCCGGCACATTTAATTGTGATGCCGCTACCAAAAAAGCCCTTGAGATGACAGTTAGTGAAGAAGAGGCTCTTCAGGCAGGCATAACTTTTGAAAAAGATTTCATGCTTTATTTGCACGATTTAAAAAAACACGTAAATGATGAGGCAAAAGAAAGCATAGATTCTATTATAGAAGATGAAATAAAACATCTTAACGACTTTTTTAAGATAAAAGAGAAAATAATAAAAGGATAGTTTTATCCTGCCAGAGTAGCGGGAATCATTTTTCTGACAGAATTTATCATAAATATCTCGTCAGCTTTTAACAGATCTTCTTTATAGAGTACTCTTTCCTTTAAGGGGAAATTTTCTTTTTGCAGTAAATATGACCTATAAGTACCCGGCAGAAGACCGCAGGAAACGGGTGGGGTGAAATAAGTTTGTCCCGCGCGTATTATTATGTTTGATATTGTTCCCTCGGTTATTTCATTTTGTTGATTGCGATAAATGATGTCAAAAAAACCTTTCGCGCGGCATTTCGCCAGGTTATGATCATATAAAGAGCGGTTAGTTGTTTTGTGATAAAGAAATTCATCGGTCCGGTCGGTCTTATTGCGCGAAAAAGTAACTTTCACGGGTAATTTAGTCGGTTCGTCTAAAGGCAGGGAAGAGAGTTGAAGCTTTCCTGTTTTTTTCAGGGTAAGACGAACG
>JAGLIU010000328.1 GCA_023142805.1 Candidatus Omnitrophota bacterium
AGTAAAATCGCGCATATATAGATTTGTAAACATCTATATCCTTCCCGGATTCTCGAACTTTATTCTGAAAATATCTTTTATTCTCTTTAATAAGAGCAAATATCGCTTTGAGATAACGATCCTTCTCTTCTTCGTTCTTATATTGCGCCTTTAGGTATCTTTCTATGAACGCGTTCACGTATCCCATAGCCTTAAAAGTATCGTTCTTTTCATTTAAAAAACGGATTCGGTCCAGTTCTTCTCGTTTATACGCTTCCACAATTGAACCAATATCATCATGTAACCCTAAGGCGTATGTCTTAACTTTTGTATCCAGCTTATTTTCAACGCGCTGCTCCGCTTGCCGCCATTCTCCCATTCGCCTCAAAACCGGGTGAAAAACTATCGTGAAAAAGACAAAAAGTATAAATAATATCATCGGAGCCCTTGCGGTCAAATAATATGTTATTCTCCCGCTAATGTACGGCATCTCCACTTGAGGTTGACCGAGTTTTTTTCTGGACGCATCCGTTCTGCCTCGAGTCCAGAACCCTTCCGGTATATTCCACAAAAAAAGCACAAGAAAATTCCTGACAAAATTCCTTTTGGCTACCGTGTACATATGCCCGTAATATTCAATAAGCGATATACTTTGCGGCGCGTATTGCATAAGATGATAATAGTAACGGCCCATAACATACGGACTTTTTCCACCATGTATTAACTTGTAAAGTTTTTCATAAAAATAAATTATCAACGGGACTAATCCCATTACGGCAAAAATACACGCGAAAGTAATATGTATATTCCCGTTAAAAAACATAGCCACTCCTACCCCCATCGAAAGAGCGCCAAAAGCGAACGTCCTCCAGGAATAGCTTTCTTCTCCCTTGATGATCTGTTCTGTCTCTTGCGTGTACTTCTTTATATCCTTGATAATATCTTCATTTGAAGCATTCTCATATATCTCATCCTCGTTAAACGCGGGGTTACCATCCATACCGAGAACATCAGTTAGAGCCTCCCATGAATATGGATCTCTTCCCTCAACTTTTTCCTTGAATTTATCCCGCCAGGCACTATCCTTAAACAAATTGTTCGCTTCGATTAATTTTTTATCCAACCATTTTTTATACAATTCAAACACTTCAAGCATATCTTGAGCATCTTTTATGTTCACGTATATTTTTTCACCTTCCGCGGCATTTCTCTCCCACATATTCAACACTATTTCTTTGGTCTGTTCAGGAAAATTTTCCAAGTTCTCTTTTAAAAACTCTTTGTCTCTCAAAAAAGTCTTAAACCCTTTTAAATAAGTAAACTCATCATCGACCATCATACGCATTAACGCTTCACTTATTGATTCCTCATTCTTTGGAGCGTCTTTGATCAACGCAATAAGCGCTAATCCTACTACTACAACAAGAGAACTGAATACCATTAATATCGCGCCCGCTTCCCAACTTTTCAAAAATTCGAACAGATCCGCCAAAACTCCGCTTAATCTTCCTCCTTCGTTATACAAAACCTGCCCTGTCACGTTTCCGGCCAAAACGGTAATTCCCGATGATAATTTGGCAAAAAAAGCGTATATTGCCGCACCCCCCCCGACTATTACACTCATACCCGTAAAAGCGACATAACTAAATCTCCACATCTGGCTCTTCTCTTTAAATATTTCATAAAGCTCCGACACTATCTTTCTCTTTACAGGATTCATCTTTTCTAACTCTTTTTCCCAGTCACTTATTTCTTTTTCTGTATTCAGTTTTTTAAGTGTCATAACA
>JAGLIU010000329.1 GCA_023142805.1 Candidatus Omnitrophota bacterium
GCTTAATGAGCTTTACTATACGCGAGGTAAACCCGCGATCTCGGATGCCGCGTATGATGATCTTATGAAAGGGTTAATATCTTTGGAAAAAAAACATTCTGAATATGATTCCCCGGATTCTCCCGCAAAGACAATAGGGGCCCCGATTCCGGGAAAGTTCGCTAAAGTAGAACATGTCGCGCCTATGTTGAGCTTGGAAAGTATAAATGACGAAAAGGGCGCGCGTCATTTTGATGAGGTGTGCGCGAAAGAGATAGAAAAAACCAACGGGTATATTTGTGAGCCTAAACTTGATGGTTTGAGCATAGAACTTGTTTATGAAAAAGGAAAATTTTTAAGAGCGTCAACACGCGGTAACGGCAGAATGGGAGAAGATGTTACTCTTAATCTTAAGACTATAAAGAATGTTCCGATAAAATTAAAAACAAAAACTCCTCCTGAACGTTTAGCGGTACGCGGCGAAGTTATGATGCATTTAAAAGATTTTAACGCGCTTAACAAGAAACAGATCGAGGCGGGAAAGGATGCTTTCGCGAATCCAAGAAATGTCGCGGCGGGATCCATGCGTCAGCTGGATCATCGTATAACAGGAGAGAGAAAACTTCACGTATATTGTTATCATATTCTGGACATTACCGGCAAGAATTTGTTATCACAAAAAGAAGCGTTGGATATGTTAAAAAGATATGGATTTGAGATATCTCCTAAGACCGAGTATTGCAAAGACATTGAGGAAGCGATAGCCTATCATCATAAGAAGGAAGAGGAGAGAAACGATCTTGATTATGAGATAGATGGCGTAGTTATAAAAGTTAATGATATGTTCTGTCAAAAAAAATTAGGAACGCGTACAACTAATCCCAAATGGGCGATCGCGTATAAATTCAAACCCAGAAAGGAGGTTACCCGGGTAGAAGATGTTGTTGTTCAGGTAGGACGTAGGGGGGTGTTAACTCCGCTTGCTCTTCTTCAAAGTGTTGATATAGGCGGGGTAACCGTAGCGCGCGCTACATTGCATAATATGGATCAGGTAGAACGTCTCGGATTAAAAATAGGTGATTATGTAAAAGTGGAAAGAGCGGGAGATGTTATTCCGTATATAAGTGAAGTGATAAAAAACAAAAGGACAGGCAAAGAGAAAGTTTTTAAGATGCCGGAAAGGTGTCCCAGTTGCGGAACTTTGCTTTTACGTGAAGACGTGTTTGTACGGTGTCCCGCGGGATTTTCATGTCCGGCACAGAAGAAAGAATCTACAATACATTATGCGTCAAAAGATGCCGCTGACATTGAAGGGCTTTCGGATAAAACGGTAGAGCAGTTATATGACAAGGGGATCATAACAACTACTTCTGACATATACATAATTTCTCCGGAAAAACTTTTATCTTTAGAAGGATGGAAAGAAAAAAAAGCAAAAAATTTCTTAAAAGCGAGAGAAACTTCTAAGAAAATAGAACTTGATAGGTTTATTTTTGCTTTAGGTATACGTAATGTCGGAAGGCATATTGCTTTGCTTATAGCCGATAAATTCGGCACGTTAGAAAAAATCATAAACGCGAAAGAAGATGATCTTATTGAAATAAACGAAATAGGTCCCGAAATAGCTAAAAGCATAACATCGTTTTTTAGTGAAAAAGAAAATATTGAGGAGATTAATAAATTAAAAAAGAACGGAGTCGTAATACGAATAAAATTCAAAAAAACATCCGGTAAATTATATGGAAAAAAAATACTTTTCACCGGATCCCTCGAAAAGACAACTCGTTCAGACGCGAAAAGACTTGTTGAAGTATCCGGAGGGGAAACAGCTTCAGGTATAAGTGCCGGTGTAGATTTTCTTGTTGTCGGAAAAAAATCCGGTTCCAAACTTGAAAAAGCAAAAAAACTCGGCATAAAAATCCTTACAGAAGAAGAATTTCTGCGATTGGTAAAATAGAAGGATCACTTGCTTTCCTGACCGTCCAACTTTCGCCCCTCAATCCTCAAGGAAGTGCAGAAATCTCCCAGATGTTACATTTTTATGCCTGGCAAGAAAATGTAACAT
>JAGLIU010000033.1 GCA_023142805.1 Candidatus Omnitrophota bacterium
TTTGAAATAAGTCTAATCTCAGAAACAGCGTTAGCTGGCGCGGGCTACGCGCTATCTTTCGGACTAGGCACGTTTGTCGCGGGATTTTTTGTTATAAGCGGCTTAACCGGTATTCTGGCTTGGTTGCCGGAGAAAATCTTTAAATCCAAAATTAGCAGCACTATCTTTAGAGCTATATATTCACTTTTGTTTATAGCTTTAGGCGTAAATCTTATAATAAATCATTGATGAAGCGATAAAAAAATATAAAGAGAGCATCTTACGTGAAAAAAGCCATACTATTTTCTATTATAGCACTTGGATTTACAGCGATGACATCGCAGATAGTTCTTCTTAGGGAAATGCTTGTGGTTTTTTATGGCAACGAGATATCAATAAGCTATATACTTGCCAGTTGGCTTATTGGCGGAGCTTTAGGAAGTTTAATTTTAGGGCGACTGGCCGATAAGATAAAAGATACGACCAAGACATTTGTCTTCTCTCAGTTGCTGCTTGCCGGTATTTTGCCGCTAGCTATTATCGCGGTAAGGTCCATAAAATTTTTCTTAGAATTATCTCCCGGGGAAATTATTCCCTTCTCATACATATTGATAGCCAGCTTCACCGTTCTTGTCCCGTTATGCGCGCTTTTAGGTTTCACCTTTACTATTTCATGCAGAGTATTCAAACCTGATTTTGGCACACCTTCACCGGCGTCAAAGATCGGGACTGTATATATGCTGGAAGCGTCAGGCGCCATGATAGGCGGACTTTTAGCGAGTTTTTTCCTGGTACGAATGATGACGGCGATGAATATTATGCTTTTTTTGGGTTTAATAAATGTAGCGGCGGCAATATCGGTATCCTTTTTAGAGAGGCAAAAAAAAGCAAGAACATTTTTAATGACACTTTCCTTGGTCATGCTCATAATCGGATGTTTAATGGGTTCGGCAGGGATCTGGGGGAAGATAGATAGACTGTCGGTAAAAAAACAGTGGCAGGGATATGATCTTTTAGCGACTACCAATTCTATTTATGGCAATATAGCCGTAACAAAAAGAGGGGAACAACGTTCTTTTTTTAAAGATGGATTACGTCTTTATACTGTCCCGGATGAAAAGACCGCTGAAGAATCCGTTCATTTTACTCTACTTGAACACCCGGATCCTCGGACGGTTCTTTTGCTGGGAGGGGGTCCCGGCGGGACTATAAAGGAGACGCTCAAACACAATGTTGACGCGATCGATTATATAGAATTGGATCCGGAAATAATAAAGGTCGCGGAGTGCTATCTTCTGGAAGAGGAATCAGCGTACCTTAAAAATAAAAAGGTCAGGATAGAAAATGTTGACGGTCGATTTTTTATAAAGAATACCGATAAAAAATATGATTGTATTATAATAAATATTGGAGATCCCCGTACCGCGCAACTCAATCGTTATTACACCGTGGAATTTTTCAAAGAAGTCTCAAAAATATTAAAAGATAAAGGCATTTTCGCGATATCACTTACCTCATCCGAAAATTACATTAATAACCAGCTAAGAGATTTTCTCGCGAGTATATATAGAAGCCTAAAAATAGTTTTTAAAGATACAAAAATTATCCCCGGAAATGTCGCGTATTTTTTATCCTGCAAGAACGGCGAAGTGCTTACATATGACTACAATATTCTTGAAGAAAGAAGAAAGGAAAGAGGTGTTGATGCCAAATATGTACGGGATTATTATCTATTCTCAAGGCTTTCTCCTGAAAAAATCGAGTATATTGAAGACGTTTTAGAAAAAGGGGAGCGTACGCGAATAAACCACGATTTTAAACCCGTATCGTATTATTACGCTATGGTGTCCTGGGCCAGTCTTTTTAGGGATTCTTTGTTTAAAAAAATACTTGAGAATACTGATGAAGAAAAAATAAGACATGTGACTTTGTTTATGATCGGGACCCTATTGCTGGTAGGGGGAGTAATTCGCAAAAAAGCTTCATTTCGCAAACAGGCGGTTATGACAGCGGTTATGACTACGGGTTTTACCGAAATGACCTTTCAAATAGTAATACTTTTGTCTTTTCAGGCGATCTATGGTTATGTTTTTTATAAATTAAGTTTGATATTAACATCGTTCATGGTGGGTTTGGTTTTGGGATCAATGGTTATTTTAAAAAATATGGACAAGGAAGAAAATTGTATCGGCAAGTTTATCACAACGCAGATAGCGGTTTGCGTTTATCCGCTGATACTTCCGTTACTTTTTATAATGGCGTCGCGTTCGGGAGGGTCTGATACTTCATGGATATGGGCAAATATTGTATTTCCGTTTACCCCGGTTATCGCGGGGTTTATAGGTGGGGTGCAGTTCCCGCTAGCCGGTAAAATATATCTTGGTAAAGATAAAACTGTGGGAAAGATAGCGGGTATAAATTATGGAATGGATCTTATCGGGGCTTGTTTAGGAGCGGTTTTGACCGGCACTTTCTTGATGCCGGTGCTTGGAATATACAAGACATGTTTTCTTGTAGCAACGGTGAATTTCGCGGTTTTGATACTACTGCTTTTTAGTCTTAAAAAGAAGCCAAAATTGAGATAAAAACCGTTAACAGGATCTATTTTATCGCG
>JAGLIU010000330.1 GCA_023142805.1 Candidatus Omnitrophota bacterium
AAACGATCATCCGTTATCTAAGCAAGTACCTGTCAAAGAAAGATACGGATAAATCCCTTAGTATAGCCAAACTATGTTATCTAATAGATTTTTCTACAGGAATTGTAGCATTTATAATTTTAACTGCAACTTCATCTATAACAGCAGCTTTTTTTTTGAAAAATCCGGAGTTCAATAATCTAATAATATTATTTGCTTCAACACTTGTTATCTCCACAGTAAATACTTCTTCAGAAAGCGTCCTTTATGTTTTTAATAAATTTCAAAAAGCTTCAGTACTTTCATGTATATATTCTGTAATGGAAATTGGCTTAATATCGATAGCGCTGGTATTTGACAATAGTATTAAAAATGTTTTTATCGCAATTATTATTGCAAAAGTCTTGCATTCATCTCTTTTAAATATCATTGCTTATCGAACATTCAAAAAAAATATCGGGAAAAGTTTCTTTTACGGGAAAATTAATTCATTAAAAAATGAACTTAAAGAGATTTCCTTTTTTGCCATTAATACAAGCCTCACCTCTTTTCTAAAAATGTTTGCAACCAATATAGATGTTCTTCTTTTAGGTTATATTAGAAATCCACATGAAGTTGGTATCTATAAGATAGCTACTACAATTATTGGGGCATTATACATACCTGTAGTCAGTTTAATTAAAGTGCTATATCCAACATTGTCCAAGCTCGTTTCAGATAAAAAATATAAACGATTCAAAACTCTAAATCTCTATTCTCTCGGAGGATCTCTTGTTTATGGATTACTAGTTGTGTTTTTCTTATGGTTTATTATTGATAAAATAATCATATTGCTCTATGGATCAGATTATCTTTATGCTCAATATCTATTCAAGTTAATGTCTATCGGGGCAGTCTTTGGTTTAGCATTATCTATAAGTAGACCTATACTACTTTCTTTATATGATACTACTACAAATAACGTTTCACTTTTGGGTATGGGAATTATCTGGATTTCATTAGGGCCGCTTTTGATAAATAGTTATGGGTATAGCGGAGCTGCAACTGTTTATTCAATAGCCATTGTTCTTGGCGCTTTATATAGCGTAATAAAAGTTCTTCATCATAATAGGAAAATATAACATGCAATGTATTCTATGTGATAATTTTGACACGATGCAAATTCAAGATCACGGCAATTATAGATTATTCCATTGTCCTTTTTGTGATTTAGTTTTTAGCCACCCTATGAAACACCCAGGGAAAGACTTTTATGAAAAACATTATCAGACCAGGTTTGTGGAGCCACCTGTAATAAGGTGGGCCCATAAGATGTTTTTAAATAATTCCTTTATTAAGAAAGGCACTCTCTTAGATATTGGATGTGGAAGATGTGATTTTCTTCATCTGGCACAAAAAATAGGATTTAATGTTACGGGTATCGATATAGATGAAGCATCTATATTAGAAGGAAAGAAGAGATATGGCTTGCAGGGATTGCATATTATTATGATTGATGAAATGATTGACGCTTTCAAAGATAAACATTTTGACGTTATTGCTTTTTTCGAAGTTTTAGAACATATGGTAGAGCCAAACTCATTTATCAAACAAGTGAAATACTTACTTAAAAAAGGTGGGTATGTCTTTTTAAGTGTCCCAAACAGAAGCAGGCTTGTCAAAAGCAAAGGGGATAGGCCTCCTAAACATTTCACAAGGTGGAATGAAAAATCTTTAAAAGTATTGTTAGAAAAAAATGATTTTGAAATTTTGGATCTCAAAAAAAGACAATAGGTTTTAAC
>JAGLIU010000331.1 GCA_023142805.1 Candidatus Omnitrophota bacterium
GATAATATTTTTGCTGATATTGAAGGAGAAATGACGGTAGATGCTTCCAAAAATATAGATGTAATATTAAAAAACGCGTATACTCATTCGAAAGAACCTCGTAGTATGAGCGGTAACTTAGGAGCTGTTACCGGAAGGTTTACATATGATACGAATATATTGAGCGTTATGATCAAGGCCAGGCAAAACAAGATTGCGGTAATTGAGTTTGAAGGATTTAACAGGATACAGATGATCTCAACAGATATTTTTGAGGATTCGATATTAAGTTCATGTAAGACAAAGCTGGATATGGTTATTAACGAAACCACAAATTTTTTACTGGGACATAAGTACAAAAACAGATTTTTTGAAGAAGGAGAGTATTATTCCAGTAATATAGTATTTGCCGGCGTGATTTACGCGCTGTCAAAAAGCTCTACTGTTGATATCGAGGCGGGGTATGAAAATATTTCAACATTTTCCCGTAAAATTCTAGGCGAAAGTTATATGGGGCTAAATTTTGAAAAAAGATTTAACAAAGATCTTTTCGCGAAAATTTTTGTAGTAAAAGAGAATGGATCTACGGATTTTGAAAAAAGCACCTATAATTATTGGAATTTTTCAGGCGAGCTCAAAAAAGTCTTTAATTCAAAATTAACGGGAAAGAGTATGTGTTATTTTGAAAAAGGTAAATTTACTGAAATTCCGGAGGAACAAACAGTGATAGGTCTTGATCTTGGTCTGGAATACTTGATTGAAAAAGATATTTCGGTATATATGAGTTATGGGTATTCCGGCTTGAGTTCAAAGATCGGATCAGAATTTATGAAAAATAAGATTGAACTGGGATTAAAAATGAGTTTTTAATCTAAAATAAGGGGAATAAAATGAGAAAAAGATTTATATATTTTATGTGTGTCTGTTTATTGGTCAGTATAGTTTGCGATCAAAAAGCAGCCGCGTCAAAAATCGAGGTTTATAAGGTTGGTGTAGGAGATCTTATTTCAATAAACATTATCGGACATGACGATCTATCTGATATTTTAAGAATAGCGCCGGATGGGACCGTTACTTTCCCCTATGCCGGGACAATCAAAATAGAAGGGTTCACTTTAGAGGAAATAGAAGGATTGGTGGAAGAAGCGGTGTCCCCTGAATATATACAATATCCTGAGGTTGTTGTGCGCTTGGAAGAAGCAAAGAGTCAGAAATTTTATGTTTATGGAGAAGTGAAGAATCCCGGAGTGTATCCGTTGGACAGTAGAATGACAATTCTTAAAGCGGTAGCAATGTCCGGAGGATATGGGCAGTTTGCTAATACAAAGAAAGTAAAGATTTTGCGTAATATGCCGGGCACATTTAAGTACGAAGAAATATTTGTTAATTTAGATGAAATTGTGAGTGATTCTAATGTTAAACCTGATATACCTATTAAAAATGAGGATATTATTGTAGTGACTGAAAAGTAAACAGGAGGGGTACATGGACAATAGGGCTCAAGCAGAGAATATAACTTTTAGAGAAGTTGTTAGAATCCTTTTTAAGAATATAGGGTTTATCACGGGGATAATCTTATTGTCGTTGACATTCGCGTTCATTTATTTGTACACAGTAGTGCCTCAATATCAGGCCAAGGCGAAAATTCTTGTTAGCTCGGAGAGGAAAGGTATAGATCCATATTATGTGCATTTAGACGCCATAAGAAACGCGGAACCGAGTATCACACAGGGGGAGCTTGTAAAGAACCGGGGAGTACTTGAAAATGTCGTAAGATCTTTGCGTTTGGACAAACGTAATGATAAAGAGATGTTTTTCCCAAGGTTAAAAACACTAATTCAACCTACAGTAGAGTTTCTCGGTAAAACATATAGGACTTTAGTTCGGGAATTTAAGAGAAAAATGTTCGGGGAGAACGCGGCAGAAATAGAACGTTCAGATTTTGATAAAGCGGTTGAGGGGTTAAGGAAAAATATCGATGTTGAAAGAGTAGAGGAAAGTGATGTTTTTTACATCAATGTGAATGATTATAATCCGCGAATGGTAAAAGATATTACCAATGAGATAACGCGGCAATATCTTATTTACGATCTGCAGCAGCAAGTGCGAAATTTGAGTACAAGGTTCGGTAAAAAACATAAGAAGATCGTTCAGCTGCAGGACATTATTAAAAAAAGCGAAGCGTTGAATATTGAGAGGTTTGTCGCGGGAGCGTTCGGAACAGGGTTGGGGACTGTTAAAGTAATAGAGTTCGCGGAACAACCGGTCAAGCCTTTTAGCCCAAGAAAAAAAATTATATTTATCGCTACTTTGTTCTTTGGGATTTTTGCCGGGCTAAGTTTGGTTCTTGCTCTTGAAGGAGTTGATTCGACATTCAAAAATCCATGGGAGTTTGAGGAATGGACAGGTGTACCTGTGTTGGGGTCAGTTCCCCGGAAAAAAGGAATAAAATCCAGGAATTTGTTTCTAAAAGGACTAAAGGGGAAAGATGGATATTGTTCCGCTTTCAACAAGACGGCAGAACAGATATTTTTAATGGTGAAAGATAAAAAACTAAAGACGTTATTGTTTACGGATGTTAACAGCAATTGTAATTCAGGGGTTAACGCGTACAATATCGCGCGATTCATGTCTGAAAAATTCGG
>JAGLIU010000332.1 GCA_023142805.1 Candidatus Omnitrophota bacterium
TTTTTCTTTTAAATATTGGGCTTTAATAGTTATACAAACATCATGGGTAATATTTTCTCCACTTTTGTTTATTTTATTTCTTGCCGGAATATTTGTGAAAAAGAAAAAAGAGGTGTTGTTCTTTCTGCTTATCTGGACAGGCGCGGTCTTATTTTTTATTTTTGCTGTTCCTATCGCCGGGATGCAGGATTATTATAAAATTCATTTTCTGCCACCGGGAGTGATTTTGGCAGCTATGTGCTATTTTTATATCTTTGATAAAATGAGGTCAGGTTGGAAAAAAAATGCTATTGTCAGCATATTTTGGATACTGATATGCGCAAATATATTTGTAATAGTGTACCCTGTAATAAGACGCAAACCTATATTTGAAAGTCAGCAAGTTTTAGGTAAAAAAGTTGACGAAATGACACAAAAAGATGATCTTGTGTTAACAGCGTTTGGACCTGATGCCATGCTTCTTTTTTATTGTAACAGAAGGGGATGGTCACAGTATCTCCCTGTAAAAAATGACAATATTGGTCTTTTAGAAGGGCGCAGGGAAGAGGGGGCTAAATATTTTGTTTGCGGTAATTTAGATGAGCTTGATTTAGATCCGGGATTCAAAAAGTATTTGTTTGAAAATTACAAATTGCTTAGTAATGAAGATAGACAGTATGGGGCGCCGCAAGAAGGATCTTTAGATCATTTTATGTGGATGTTGCTTGAGAAAATAGACCATCCTTTCGCTAAAAATATTAAAGAAAAATTTGAACGTAAATCTTTAGGATATGTGATATTCGATTTAAGGAGAAAGCTTTGAAATGGAGTATTTGGCAAGCATTTTTATCTTTATGAGTTTAGTTTTAATTCTTTGGGCTGTAGGTCGAAAAATGCTAACGATTTGTTCTATTAACTGTACCAGTGTTTCTGAAAATTTTGTATTTTCCTTTGGTATAGGTTTTGGGATTATCGCTTATCTGGTTTTATTTTTAGGAATATTTAAGGTGTTGTACTGTTCTTTGATATGCGGAGTATTGGCCGCGATCGCGTTAATAGTTTTCCCTGAGGTTAAAAAATGTTTACGGGATATTAAGGATGCGTTTATAAAAATTAAAAATACTAAGCTTGATCCGGTGAGCAAAGTTTTACTTTGTATGTTAGGCGTAGTTGTCTTGATGACATTGTTCGGAGCACTCAGT
This sequence comes from Candidatus Omnitrophota bacterium, assembly GCA_023142805.1. Lineage (GTDB taxonomy): Bacteria > Omnitrophota > Gorgyraeia > Tantalellales > Tantalellaceae > JAGLIU01. The sequence goes on from JAGLIU010000332.1 coordinate 1,182, forward strand.
CCGTCATATAGCAATGATTCTATGGTGTATCACTTAACAGACGCCAAATATTTTGCTCAAAATCATATGGTAGGGCATATTTTTGAAAACAGCACTAATTCTCTTTGGCCTTATTTAGTGGAAATGTATTATACATTAGCTATGTTGTTTAATTTAGCACCGATGGCGGGACTTTTTCATTTTTCTTTAGCTGTTGTTTCCGCGGTAGGTATATATTCATTTTCGAAAAGATTTTTTTCTCATAAGATAGGCATTGTTTCATCCGTAATATTTTTTCTCACCCCCATAATCTTTACGGAGGCAACGCATACTTATGTGGATTTGGGATCAGTTTTTTACGCGTTTTTAGCGTTTTATGCCTTCGTGCTATATCTCGAGAATAAAACCATTAATTGGGCAGGCATCTCCGGTGTTATGTGTGGGTTAGGGATGTCGGTTAAATATTTTTTTGTTATAGTACCTGTAATATTGGGTATTTATTTTGTTTTTGTTGCTTTTCGAGACAAATTCCCGGGGTCAGTTTTTAAAGCGTTATTATTGTTTTCAGCAGGCACTATCGCTATTCCCATTATTTGGTACGTGCGTCAATATATCGTTATAGGCACACCGGTATTCCCATTTTTTGCGGGCATATTCGGCGTGGCAGGGTTAGATCCTGAAGTTATTAAAGTAATTTCTGAGAAATCTATAAGAGAATCGCATGGTATGATAGTAAACTTAAAAAGCTTATTAACTTTACCTTGGCGTATGGTGATGTCGCCTGAGGAGTTTGGTGGGGAAAAAATAGGACCGGTGTTTTTAGCGATCATCCCCGCGTTTATATTCTTAAAAGATGTTGATAAAATAGTGAAACGTGTATCAATTTTTGCAATTGCTTATATATGTTTATGGTTTGTTCTATATCAGCATATGCGGTTTTTTATGCCTGTAGTACCGTTTTTAAGCGTTATTTCCGCATACATTATATGTGACACTATAGGAACGAAAAAGGTGATAGATAGGATTATTTGGACTCTTGTATGTATCCTTTTAGCATTTTCGTTAGGGTTTTCTTTTTATCATAACGTGGAACCCGCAAAAGTTGTTTTGGGTATGGAAAGTAGAGAGAATTATCTAAGTGAGAATGAAAGATCTTTTAGAATTTCTGAATATGTGAATAAACAACTTTCAACGGATGATAAGCTTATGGTTGTTGGTGAAGGACATACGTTTTTTGTTGATAAATCTTATAAAAGAGAAATGTACTGGTGGATATTTTCAAGATATGAGAAAAAATATAATAGCCCCGATGAAGTTGTTGACGCTTTAAGACGGGACGGGTTTTCTCATATTCTTTATGCTGAATATGGGGGGGATAAAGAAAAAAGAGGTACTTTTTTCAGGCTTACGAAGCTGATGGAAAATGAAGAGTTTAAGGATGGTTTTTTAGAAGAGATATATACTGAAGAGTCTTTGTC
>JAGLIU010000333.1 GCA_023142805.1 Candidatus Omnitrophota bacterium
GCTTCTTCATATCCGGTAGTACCGTTGACCTGACCCGCGATAAAAAGACCTTTAACCTCTTTGGCCTCAAGCGTTGGACCAAGCTGTGTGGGATCTACAAAACCATATTCTATTCCATAAGCCGGAGTATTCATTTTAACATTTTCAAGACCTTTGATACTTTTTATCATTTCCTCCTGCACATCAACCGGAAGGGATGTCGATATACCGTTCGGATAATATTCGTCGGTATCCAGACCTTCCGGTTCAAGAAAAACAGTATGAGAGCCTCTTTCCGAGAACCTCATTATTTTATCTTCGATCGAAGGGCAATAACGCACTCCCGTAGACTTTATTTTTCCGGTATAGAGAGGGGACCTATCCAACGCGTCTCTTATGATCTCGTGCGTTCTTTTATTGGTTCTGGTAAGATAACAAGGTTTCTGTGAAACTGTAATATTTTCAGTCGAGAACGAAAAAGGCACCATTATCTCATCACTATCCTGCCTGATAAGAGCGGAAAAATCTATTGTTTTTCCGTCGATACGCGCGGGAGTTCCCGTTTTCAAGGATCCAACCCTAAAGCCTAAGGCCTCAAGATTTTCAAGTAACCCTATTGAGGCTCTTTCTCCGATACGACCTCCCGAGAAATGTTCAAGCCCGATATGAATAATACCATTCATGAACGTCCCGGTAGTAAGAATAACACTTTTGGATCTGAACTCATTTCCGCCGGAGGTACGTACTCCTCGACAAATCCCTTTTGAAACAACCAGCTCTCTAACTTCATCCTCACATATCTCAAGCCCCTCCTGGCTAGAAACACACTTGTACATATAGTCATTATACATTTTCCTGTCTATTTGCATCCTGGAAGACCTTGCGGCATAACCTTTAGATGAATTAAGAAGCCTATACTGGATACAACTCGCGTCCGCGGCTTTACCCATCTCTCCCCCCAGCGCGTCCACTTCCTTTACAAGCTGCCCCTTGCCTACCCCACCTATAGAAGGATTGCATGATGTATATCCGATCTTTTCTTTATTTAATGTTACAAGCAAAGTCCTCATACCCATACGACTAGCCGCAAGTGCCGCTTCACACCCCGCATGTCCCCCACCAACAACTATTACATCATATTTAGTCATATTTTATCCCGCCCAACATCATCTCTTCTTGTAGGGTCGTATTTCAGGATCTCAATGATCCTGCAATGCGCCCCACTCTCACTCCCCGATAGTCGGATATTACTAAAAGGACTGTAGTCTCCTCCGTACGAGTTCCGCAGGCCAAAAGCCAAGGACTGTCTGAGTACGGAGGAGACTACAGTCCTTTTTCCTATCAATTCGACATAAATCCCGAAAGCACCGTCCAATATTACTATCTCTGTACCATAACCTCTTTGTTTTATACTATTTCTATTTCATCCTTCTTTACCCATCCGGTTTTACCGTCTTCACGCCTTATTTTACACCATTCCCCTTTAGATCTAACCACATCACAATTCACGCCTTCATATAAAGTAAAAAACTTGGTCTCTGAATCAAATGGTCCGAACAACGCGTCGGTTTGAGAAGATATCACAACAGCATCCCTCCCCATACCACCGTCTTTTCTCCACATGATCAAAGTATTTATCGCTATAAAAATAAACAAAATGATAGTAATAACTATCGCTTTTCTTTTTATATTCGGGTTTACTACACCCAATATAAGCAAAAGAATAGCCGCGATATACATCCCTGAAGAAAATATTGTGATCTCGTTCAAGGAGAAATTGTTGGAATATACCTTTACAGGATACCAATCCCAAATGGTTCTTTCGGAAACAACCTTACCCCCTTTTATCATGGACCTGGCAAGTCTGATATTTGCCGCGAGATCCGCGTCACGCGGCATGATCTTTTTCGCGCGTTCATAATTCAGTATCGCTTTACCCATAGCGCCTAATTTGAAATAGGCGTTGCCTAAATTATAATATATCGATCTGCTTTCAACTCCACCGGATAATATATCCTCATAAACGGCAACTGCCTTATCGTATTCCCCTCTACCATAACAAACACTCGCCTGCTCAAACGACATGTCAGTATCTGTCTGCGAAAAACCCAACGCTGTCGCAAAGATCACTCCGGCAAAAAACATTGTTATTATTAGTGTTTTTTTTAATTTCATTTTTATCTTGACCCCTCGCGAATTTAAAATCGTTCCAATAAAAATTATTTGTTCACATCCGGTTCGTAACCATACGGTTGTTCCTCCAAATATTGATAAACCGTCTTGTTTCGCGTTTTTATCGCGAACAAGAAAACACCACTCCTGCTAAATTTTCATTTTCTCCATATGATCAATTATTCTTTTTACTTTTTCCATTACTTCCCGTTCTTCTACACTCAACATTCCGACCGCTCCGGAAGAAGCGTAACGAGCCATCTCACACGCGGAAAACACATTCTTGAGCAAATTTAAGACTTCATTATCCGCCGCGCCTTTCAATTTTCCTTCTATCTCCTGAATAGTCACATTCCCGATAGGAAGATGAAGCCGTCCGGACAAATAATTCTGGAGCGTACTGAACACCGTATCATAAAAGAGTCCCACTTCCCCTTTTTCGAAATACGTTTTAGCCTTCGCTATTCCTTTCCTCGCTCTCCTGGGAGCCTTCATAAAACGAGCATAGGTTTCATCCTTATGCATTCTCTCCCGCTTTTGGTGTAACATATAGAAAATAATAAAAACGATAAGGGGGATCATTTGTATCGCGAGAAATATCTTATTTTTAAAAAGCAACGCGCCTTTAGGCCTTATATCCCCGATATCTTCTTTTACATAAATAACATCCTCTCCTAATTTTTCCTGAGGATATAATGTCTGTTCTAAACCCGCGATGGACACCATTTTGACACCTTGTTCAGAAACCGGACGTTCTATCACCTCAATAGGAAAAGGCCCCTTACGAGTAGTTTCATATTTCTCGGTATCCGGATTAAAAAAACTGAACGAGATCACAGGTATCTCTGAAACTTGATTATTCTTCGGAATAAAGATCTGTTCATAAACTTTCTTGTTCTCCTGCCTGTCTATCTGTGGCTCATATGTTTTAAAGTCATCGATAAAACCTACTTCCGGAGCTGTAACCGTATCCAAATTCCCGTCACCTGTAACGGACATACGTACAGTTATGGGATCCCCAACTTTAACCTTAAACTGCTTTACATACACATCCAGATTAAAATCTCCTACGGCTCCCTGAAATCCCAAAGGTTTTCCTTCCGAGGGAAAAGGAAGTATTGTAACCGGGATCTCATTTGATTCAAGTGCGACAGGGTAAGACCTATATCCAAACCGTCCGCTGAAAAAACCATCAATACTGAACCGAGATACTCTGTTTGGAGTCTCCTTCTTGACCATCAAATTACAATTAAGCTGCGCCGGACCAATAACATAATTCCCTTCTTTTATAGCAAAAAGAGACTGGTTAAAAACTAAAGCGCTATAACT
>JAGLIU010000334.1 GCA_023142805.1 Candidatus Omnitrophota bacterium
CACCAAAGTTAATATTGCGGGGGAGTGTAGAATCATGTAGGTCATTATAGTTTGCTCATATAATCTTGTTGAAATTTCATCATTCCCTTTAAGAATATCTTCATAGGCATTGCTGATAAATACTGAACCCAAAATCAATAATAAAATTAAAGCAAAGTAAAGTCCCATGAAAAAAGGGCTTGGGTTATCAAAGCCCACCAAAGCAAAGATTATGGAAAATAATAATGCAGCAATATAAACAATTCCAACTAACCAGTTTAAATTTTGAATAATTACATCAACATTCCCAAAAGTATACCCTGAAATCTCAGACATATTAGTGGATGTTCCCTCTAAAACCCCCAACTCTTCCATTATGGGAGTGATCTCATCACTGGCAAAATCAACTATCCCTATAACCATCGCAACAATAAAACCCACAATTAAAATTAGAAATAACAATCCAAAAAACATTATTATTCCAATCTGCCCTTTCTTGTTTAAATTCTCCATTGTTTTGCATTCTCCTTTTTTGGTTTTATTTTTAATTCTTCAAGGGCTTTGGGGTAACTTTCTGTTCTCCTTAATAATCTCGTCATCTCTGCAAAACTTAATGCTCTTGGATTAAACTCGGCAAGTCCTTTGTCCAGTCTAATCTTCGCTATCTTTTTCATGTCCTCTGAAAACTTCGGGTCTGGTCTTATTGGTTTTGAATTTTGTCTTGCCATTATATTTTTTGCTGGAACATCCCCCTTTCCCATAATGCCCTCATCTTTCTGTCGTCTATAATCTGGGCGAATATGTAAATGAACCATACAGTAATTATCGGGAGTGTCAGACCAAAGCAAATGTAGTATAACTTGAAAAAGATATTTGCAACCAAAGTGTCTGGCAGATATGCAAAGGACAAATTAGATGAAATATATAATATCCCCACAATCAGCATCCACAAGACAAAAAATAAAACACTTCTTAAATATTTCAGATAACTTATTTTTATTATCATATCGTCGGGGTCTGTTGCATTTGCACTTGGGAGCCTATCTATTCCATAAACTATGACTATAAAAATAAAAAAGAACATAAGATATAATGGAACATAAAGTATTGCATTGGAAGAGGACATTTGTTTTCCTGAATAAGTAACCTCAAAATTATAAATAGATGCCCCTCCCAATGTAGAATTATCTAAAGTTGAACACCTTATATTCAATCCATAGTTCCCTATTTTTGAAAAATTCCCCTCTTCTACAAAAGTATGAAAGCAAGATTGACACATTAAAGGGTCGCTTGGATGCCTGAAAGAAACACTCTCAATCCTCCAGATAGACTCTCCTTCATCATCTATAATATTAACTGTGCAATAAATTGAATCATTTTCTAAAATAACACCATTTGAACCATTATGTGCCCAAAAATCAAGATGTAAAGAATGGTTTACTTCATGGACAGGAAATTTAGGAAAGATAATTTGTATATTTGTATTTTCAGAAATGATTGTTGTAATTGGCGGAACTGCACTAATTAAAGAAGTCATAAATATGCATGCAAAAACCAAAACAATTACTTTCTTCCCCATTTAAAAAGCCCTCCCTGATTTGTCTGCTGCGGCGGTTTTATCCCAACCACTTCTGATATGTTTGTGTGCCTTCTTATTGAACCTCTCTCTTCTCCTTTCCAAGCCCTGTTAAGTGTGGCATAAACTAATTGTGATAACTGCTCAAACAATAATTCAAATTCAGAAAGCATTTCTTTTGTTTTCTCCTCTTTAATTTTCCTAATCTCATACTCTAATTTATCTTCATACTCGCTTAACAATTCCTTCTTGACTTTTTCTTCTTCCAGTTCAATACCAGCCAACTCCCCCGCGAACATCTTTAATTTTATTTTCTCGCCAATTCTATCCTTGAATATAACCTTGCACTCTTCAAAGGATGGCTGCCTGAAATATAATTTATACCTCATTAATATATTCGCTGAAAAAGCCAACCTGAATCTTAACATGATTGAGTTTATCTGGTCTTCATTAAAATTAGACAAAAGGTTTTCCTTGTTTACATAGAAACTCATCAGCTCCATTATCCTGTTCAGACCATCATCTGTCAGCCTTCTTTTTTTCTTGTCTCTAATTTCACACCACTCGCTTCCGCCTTCCTCTCCCACCTGAAAAGCATCCTGCCTCAACTGATGATACAAGTTAAGCAGAGTGGTCTTGCAATCCAATTGGGCTTCGGTCATGCTGGTTTCCTGCTCCTGCATGTAATACTGGTTCTGGGCGTTTTGCTGGGCTTGTGAGGTTACTGCATTGCCCACTGCAAGATTTTCTGCCACTTGATTTTGGTGCTGTGTTTGTTGTTCTTCGTTTTCGTTCATTTTAAATTAAAACTCTAATGGGTTTTTCTTCCTCCTCTTTTTCTTTGGTGATTTTGCTTTGAAGAATTGGATTTCTTTAGTTTCCAATTTAGTTGACAATCTTTTTCTTTTTGGTTCTATAAA
>JAGLIU010000335.1 GCA_023142805.1 Candidatus Omnitrophota bacterium
AACTAAAACAGATTTCATCGCCACTACTAGACGATCTAAGTCTAAAACAATTCTTACTTTTAATTAATCATGTCAAACCATCAAAAATTCGCATCGAAGCAGATGAAGTCACATATAATATGCATATAATAATTCGTTATCAAATTGAATTGGCTCTTTTTAATAATGATTTAGAAGTTGTAGATTTGCCAGAAATATGGAATCAAAAATATAAAGAGTATCTTGGATTAAAGATTGACAATGATACAGAAGGAATTATGCAAGACACTCATTGGGCAAGTGGTTATTATGGCTATTTTCCGTCCTACGCTATAGGTAACATTTATAGTGGTCAAATTCTTCAAGCATTAAAAAATAATTTGAATAATTATAAAAACAAAATTTCTTTAGGAAAAATAAAAGCGATAAATCAATGGCTAAAACAAAATGTCCAAAGTTACGGAAGCTTATATGATCCAAATGAATTAATTGAAAAAATAAGTGGAGAAAAAATAAATGCTCAACCATATCTTGATTATCTTAATGATAAATATCAAAAGCTCTACAATATTTAATCCAATTTTTTAATTAATAATCCATTATAAATGTATAGAATTAGAAAAGCCAATATCCCACCCAATAAGAAATAAACACCGATCCAACCTATTAGTGAGTTATAAAAAGCTGATCCATATAAAAAAAGAACCAAACCTAATACTACTAGTAATAGGAAAAAAAAATTATGTCTAGACATACAACAAACACCTATTATATAGATATTAAATTCAATAGATGCTAAAATATAGATCTACTGTTATAAAATTTTACAAACAATTTTATTGAATTAATAATAAATTCTTTTTAAAAATATTAATAACTACATATTTTTAAAATAAGTAATTATTTCAGAAAAAACGTTAATTAATTCCGACAGTTTTAAATATCACATATTTTATTTTGAGCTTAGAGGCAATATTAAATGTCGGGTATAGACTCCAAAAAACCAGATAGTCGGGAAGATTTGCTTGAAATTGTTATAGAAGCTGCAAAAAAGGATGCAGAAGATAAAACAAACAAAAAAGGAAAAACATCAAAACCGACAATATCTGGGACCGCAAATAATCTTGGAATACACAGAGATACGCTATACACCTGGCTAAAGGAGTTTAATGTCGATTTTAAAGAAGTGTTGACCGACATAAACATGTTAAATTACAAAAGAAGTGTCGGTAAAGAGGAGAAAGTCTACTTAATTGGAGAGGCATTATTAGGCGGTGGAAATGAACTTGCCCATGTTGATCTACTTATTGGAGACAAGGATGGCCCCGTAGGAAAAGCTTTTGCTAATGGTTTTTCAAATTTATCAGCAGGTCATACACCTTTATTAGCAGTAATAAGGCCCAATCTTCCTCCTAAACCACACACGCTTATTGTACCAAAAGTTACTGTAAAAAACATGAAGGATGCTGGAAAAATCTTTGGTCCAGCTCAAGCTGCAGTTGCCAAAGCTGTAGCAGATTCAGTCGAGGAAGGAATAATTCCTAATGATAAAATAGATGATTGGGTAATTATTTGCAGCGTATTTATCCATCCCCAAGCAACTGATTATCATAGAATATTCCAAAACAATTATAGCGCAACAAAATTAGCTTTGAAAAGAGCGCTGAAAAGATATCCAAGCCTAGAAAAAATGCTTTATGATAAAGATCGTGCTCAACATCCAATAATGGGTTTCAAAGTCCCACGTTTATGGAGACCTCCATATGTACAGATAGCGCTTGATGCACCCAATCTAGAGAAGGCAAAGAATGTGATTTCACAAATTCCAGGTAGTGACAGGATTATTATAGAGGTCG
>JAGLIU010000336.1 GCA_023142805.1 Candidatus Omnitrophota bacterium
GGCTAGAGGCTAAAGGATTAAGGCCCGAAAGTAGGAGGGCAAAAGAATAGGAAGGCCCTCAACACTGTCATCCCGAGCGAAGTCGAGGGATCTAGGAATTAGGATATTGCGAAGAGTATTTTTCTCCAAATCCCAAATCCTGTCAATTTGATAGTTGCATTTGTATAACAGTCGAGAAGGTTACTGATATATTCGAAAAAAAAAGGTTAATAAGTGTAACTTACTTTATAGAATACTAACTTTTAAAAAGTATAGGAATATTAATAATCTTAGTGTATACTATTATACATTAATAAAAGGATATGGAAACAAAAGAGGTAATTAGAAAGGAGACAATTCGGCGTCTACAAGACCAGGATCCTCATTTAAGAGAGGAAAGAAGCCTTAGTATACAAAAAAAGCTTCTTTCGAATGAAGGATTCGAGGTTGCGAGGACAGTCATGATATATGTTTCACTGCCTACGGAAGTAAATACCGGATATTTCATCAAAAAGGCGTTGGAACGGGGTAAAAAGGTTGTGGTTCCGTACATTGAACCAAATAGTAATACTATTATAGCGACAGAGCTAAAAACAATAGAAGATCTGGAAAAAGGACCTTTGGGGATTTATCAGCCAAAGGAAGGATTGAAGGACAAGATACCTATAGGAGAAATTGACTTGCTGGTAGTACCGGCGATAGCCTACGACAAAAGTAATATGCGATTGGGAAGAGGTAAAGGATATTATGATAGATTTCTTTCTCGCGTAGAACTCAATTCGGTAAAAACTATAGGTGTGGCCTTTAACTTTCAGATAATAGATTACTTACCTAGAGACCCGCATGATAAACCTGTTTCCCTGGTGATAACTGATTGATCAGGGAAATCCCTCGTAAATCTCACAAAAGCACACGATCGTTTCGTTAACCATAGTGTGAAGGACTTGAGATGCCCTAGAAATATAAAAGGGGGAAACAATGAAAAACTCATTAAGTTATGTAGGGTTCGCGACTATTGGCGGTATCTTTTTCTTCATTATGGGGTATGTATTAAGAAAATACACCGCGAAAATGAAGATTAAAAAAGCGGAAGATAAAGCAAAAACTATAATCAACGAATCAAAACTGGAAGCGGAAAAAAGGAAAAGAGAAGCGCTTATAGAGGCAAAAGATATTTCTCTTAAAATGCGCGCGGAATTTGAAAAAGAATCCAAAGAGCGCCGCCAGGAACTTTTGGTTATGGAAAAGCGCCTTATGCAGAAGGAAGAAAATATCGATAAAAAAGTGGAACTTATCGATCAAAAAGACAAAGAGATCATAAATAAAGAAACAAAATTGCGCGAAGAATATGACGAAATTAACAAGAAGAAAGAATCGTTAACAAATATGCTTCAGGAAGAAAAGGATCGGCTTGAAAAGCTTTCGGGGTTGAGTCGGGAACAAGCAAAGAACATGCTTATCCAAAAAATGGGAGATGAAGCCAGACAGGACGCGGCTTTAGAAATAAAGAAAATACAGGAAGAGACAAAAGACAAAGCTGACAGAGAAGCAAGAAAAATAGTAGGTCTTGCTATTCAGAAGTGCGCCGTAGATCATACGGTTGAGACAACGGTAAGCGTTGTGAATCTTCCGTCAGAGGAGATGAAGGGACGTATTATAGGCAGAGAAGGAAGAAATATACGTGCTTTAGAAATGGCGACCGGAGTGGATGTGATAATTGATGATACTCCCGAAGCTGTTATTCTTTCAGGTTTCGATAAATTTAGAAGAGAGATCGCCAGGATATCTCTGGAGCGTCTTTTGGAAGATGGACGTATACATCCGGGGAGGATCGAAGAGGTAGTTGAAAAGGTAAAAAAAGAAATGGAAGCTAAGATCAAAGAAGAGGGAGAGAACACACTTCTTGATCTTGGGATACAGGGAGTACATTCGGAACTTATAAAATTACTTGGAAGACTTAAGTTTCGTACGAGTTATGGTCAGAACGTTCTTCAGCATTCTAAAGAAACAGCTTATCTTTTGGCTTCGATCGCGGGAGAATTAAGGTTGGATACGGTTATGGCGAAACGTATAGGGATACTTCATGATATAGGCAAAGCCGTATCTCACGAAATGGAAGGAACACATGCCGGGTTAGGCGCGGATCTCGCGAAAAAATATGGTGAACCCGATATCGTTGTACACGCTATAGCCGCGCATCACGGGGATATTGAACCGAAAACACTTTTAGCGGTGCTTACGCAGACAGCTGACGCTATAAGCGCGAGTCGTCCCGGGGCAAGAAGGGAAACACTTGAACATTACATTAAGCGCCTGGAAAGTCTTGAAGCCATCGCTAATGAATTTGAAGGTGTGGAAAAGACGTACGCGATACAGGCGGGACGGGAAGTACGTGTTATAGTTCAACCTGAAAAAGTGGATGACGCAAAATCCGCTATTATCGCTCATGAGATGAAAAAGAAAATAGAAGAAAGTTTGCAGTATCCGGGGCAGATAAAAATTGTTGTTATTCGCGAAACGAGATCTATCGAATACGCGAAATAACGGGAAAAGAGTAAAGAACGAAATTAAAAGAGAGAATAAAGAATCTAGTTTTATTCTTATTTTAAGATAAAAATGTAGTTAGGAGAGATATGCGCATACTGTTCTTAGGAGACATAGTCGGAAGACCCGGCAGAGAAATAACTAAAAAATTGATAGAAAAGTTCAAAGAGAAAGAAAAAATTGATGTAGTTATCGCTAACGGAGAAAACGCCGCCGCCGGCAGCGGGCTTACGCCTCGTTTAGCGGAGGAATTATTCTCGAATAAGATAGATATCTTG
>JAGLIU010000337.1 GCA_023142805.1 Candidatus Omnitrophota bacterium
TCATCCATCACTACGCAAAATAATTTGGTTAGCCATGGCCGTTAAAAAAGGAGAATTTATGATGGCAAAAAACAGACCGAACTTAACCATGTCACGTTTTATCTATTTAGCTGCAACAAACCAAGAATTCAGGGAAAAGTATGTTGACAACGTTAGCCAGCTTTTTTCTAACTATGAAGTTTCGGAAGAAGATCGTAAAAAGATCGACGGCATTGATATGAAAAAGTTGCAAAGCCAGATCGAAAGTTTTTCGAAACTTAATCTTATTCAGGATAATATTGGTATTGTCGCAACTCATTCTAAAAACAGCCATACAAGTCATACTGAAGGCGCGCACTCAAACAGCTCCCATAGTAATGGTTCGGACGAACGAATCAGCAACAGGCTTGATACGGTTGTAAATGTGTTAAAAGAGTATAATATGACGATTACACCAACCGAATTGATTGGGCAAAAGGAATTCTCAAAAATTCCCCGCTAATCATAACGTCATAACGTTTCGTGCCATGGCTAACCAAATTAATTTGTGAGGATGGATTATGGTTGAAAAACAAATATACAGAGATAGCTGGATCCCAACTTTTAATATACGTAAATTAGCAGATGATAAGAATGTGTTGGTGTCACCTGGTGGGGATTGGGAAATTGTTAGTGACGAAGAAGCTGCTTTAACAAAACAGATATCCATTCCGGATTACCTCTTTAATAAATTGGAAACTAAACGGCTTATCACAACATGTAACAATTCACAATCGGTATTCGAGCAATATCATCGTTGGAACAGGAGACATTATACCGGTACCTCACTGCATATTGTTGTAATGACCAGGCGCTGTAATCTAAAATGTTTGTATTGTCATGCATCAGCTAAGTCCCAACATATCAAAGAACCGGCTAAATATGATTTAAATATAGAAACAGCAAAAAAAATTGTCGATTTTATCTTTCAGACGCACAACAAGGAAATAAACATAGAATTTCAAGGCGGAGAATCACTGTTAAATTTCGATACGCTGAAGTTCATAGTTGAATATGCACAGAAAGTGAATCAGCAAAAAAAGAAAACACTCAGATTTAATCTGGTTTCGAATCTCCTCCTTTTGGAACCTGAACACTGTAAGTTCTTTAAAAAGCATAAAGTAAGTCTTTGTACCTCCCTGGACGGCCCTTCTTTTATCCATGACTATCAGAGAAGGCACCCCAAAGGCAATGGCTCGTATGAACAACTGATTCGAAGTTTTGAAGTATTGAAACAGGAAAATATGCAACCGCCGGGAGTCCTGATGGTCATAACAAAGAAGTCGATTGAGTATTATAAAGAATTGGTCGAAATGCTTATTCAACTGGGGTTGAGAGATTTGAGTATCAATTATGTACAACCTCTGGGGTATGCCAGAAAAAATTGGGGTGAAATTGGTATAGATTACGATACCAAATTACGGAATTATAAATCCGTCCTCGATTATACAATTGAAAAATGGAAGGATGGTATCTTTATCATAGAACGTCTTTTTTTGATTGCTGTGAATAAAATATTTGGACTAACCGATACGTTGTTTACCGACTTTAAAAATCCCTGTGGTATGGCAATCGGCCAATTAACCTATATGCCAAACGGTGACATCTTTTCCTGTGATGAAGGAAGGAATTTTGATTTTTTTAAACTTGGAAACGTTGAGTCAGATAACTACGTAAACATATTAACCAGTTCGAAAACCCTGGCACTGGTATCATCATCCATACCTGACTATACAGATTGTCAATCATGCGCCTATAGGCCGTTTTGCGGTATTTGTCCAGTACTCAATTATGCGCAGAAAATAAACGGCCATAACAGTTCAAATGATCCTCGCTGCAGGTTTAACCAGTTCATATATGACTATATATTTAATATGATACTTACACGCCACGATGTTCTTAATAGCTATCTTATTTATCGGGAATTCGTATGATACAAAAGCTTTGTCTGCGGGACCTTGAAACTATAGTGCAAAACAATTTACGAGTGGAAGCCATCTGTCGCTCACTCGGTCAGGAGATCAATGAACGGTCATTGTGGTTCGAGGATCACAAAATTACCTTTGACGAAAAGGTAGCCTTCTACAGGGAGCTGACTGAACGGTATAATATGGTAGTCCCGGAACCGACCTTTTTCTCTGAGGAATTCATAACAAAGGAAATTGCGGATATAAAAAGGTTGTGGGAATCGGAAAATGATTTCCCATTTCTCAGTATGTATGTTCATATTCCATTTTGTAAGGATTCTCGCTGTGCCTATTGTATGTATAAATCTAAAATCCTGAAAGAATCTACTGAATTGGACCGATATATTGAATTTCTGATTAAGGAAATGAATACATTAAAAATGATTTTTCAACATCATCATTTTAAAACACTTTACATAGGCGGGGGAACCCCTTCACTGTTATCAGCAGCGCAAATGTCACGTCTGCTCGAAAATATTAACGAAAGGTTTTACTTTTATGAACAGGGCGAAAAAACCTTTGAAGTCTCGCCTATCACCATTA
>JAGLIU010000338.1 GCA_023142805.1 Candidatus Omnitrophota bacterium
ATATTGTTGATGATATTTTTAATATTGACAGAGAAAGAATGCACAGTATTCTTAACCTTATTATTGATAGCCAGTTAGAGATCAAAATCGCTTTTCCGAACGGTTTGCGGGCAGACATTCTTTCACAGGGTGATATTTTACTGTTAAAAAAAGCTGGTGCTTATATGCTTACCTTTTCTATTGAAACTTCATCAAAGAGACTTCAGAAACTTACAAAAAAGAATCTGAATCTTAAAAAGGTTATAAAAAATATAGAATATGCAAATAGCATTGGACTGATTACAAAAGGCTACATAATGATTGGCTTTCCAACAGAGACCATTACAGAAATAAAAAACACCATAAATTTCGCTATAAATTCTGGATTAAACATGGCTTCTTTCTTTGCGGTCATTCCCTTTAAAGGAACTGGCCTTTTTGAACTTACAAACAAACAATATAAAGCAACTCCTGAAGCACATGCAGTTCACTTTTTTGAAGAATCATTTTATGAAAAAGCGACTGGTTTTAAATTGGCAAATATACAAAAAAAGGCTTATATTGAATTCTACACTCTTAAAAGATTATTAACGTTATTTCTCAAAGCACCAAGTAAATTTCAATTCTTATTATGGTTTTTCCGCCAAGTGTATTACGGCAAAATCATGGTAAAGATTGAGTATGAAATAAAGAAGAAATGTCTTTTTAAGAAATGAACGGCCAAGGCATATGGCAACATGTTAAACAAAAATGACTCTCTGCACAAAAAATAAAATCTGTCCGAATTGCGACGAAATACTTTTTAACGTAAAGTATGATTTTGAATTTAGAAAAATACTGCAATGCCATTCTTGTGGATTAATGATCAGTGATCCTCTGCTCTCGCAAAGAGAATTAAAATCAATTTATACCAAAGAATATTACTTCAATAAAGATCTATTTCAATCAGACTTTTCGCGTTGCTATGGTTATATTGATTATTCGGGGGAGAAAGCAAACAGACAAAAAGATTATTTGAAATTCTTCAAGTTATTAAGAACTTGTGTTAGAAATAAGAAAAAACATATTTCCCTATTAGATTACGGCTGCGGCTTAGGATATTTAATGGAGGTTGCAGCGAAGCATAATTTCAATGTGTCAGGTATCGAATATAACGAATTCGCCGTAACTTATATTAAAAATCAGTATAACTATGATGTAAGGCATTTTGATGGTGGCAATGATTATTTTGATAAATCCAAGAAATTTGATGTTATAACATTTTTTGACGTTATTGAACATTTAACAGAGCCCGAAAAGGCTTTGAAAATGGCATTTGATGGACTGGAAGATAATGGTGTCCTCGCTATTCTTACGATGGACATGAGCAGCCCTGTTGCTAGGGTCCTGGATGAGAAATTTGAGGACATACGCAGAAGAGATCATATATATTTCTTTTCAAGAAAGAACTTGAGACAATTTCTTTTAAAAAACAATTTTGAGATACTGAAAATTAAGAAATTCGGAAAAACTTTTAACATAGAAGCCTTATTTCATCGTATCCAGAATATTTCTTTAACCTTAAGCAAGATTTGTCTTTTTTTTCTTAAGGTGTTTCCATTTATAAAAGGATGTTCCTTATATATAAATCCAGGAACTAAAATTTTAATTTTTGCGAAGAAAATAACGCCGGGAAGGCATTAAGAATAGAAAGCATTAGGGGGGTGCGATGGAAAACAAAAGCAAAAAGTTGTTGCTAATTTCTGCGCAGGGAAGGTGCAAATCA
>JAGLIU010000339.1 GCA_023142805.1 Candidatus Omnitrophota bacterium
TCAATATTGGTGTTGCAGATGCAATAAATGTGTGGGACGGCACAATAACCTCGTCCCCTTCACCCACACCCAATGCTTTCAATGCCAGGAATATGGCAGTTGTTCCACTGTTGACCGAAACCCCATATTTTGCACCACAGTATTGTGAAAAAACCTCTTCAAATGCTGCTATATTAGGACCTTTGACAAAACGTCCACTATCCAGAACTTCCAAAACCCTCTCTTTCATCTCTTCTGTAATTGTTGGTACTGATAACTTAATCATAATACAACCTCTTTTCCGGTTTTTGCTGACATTAATGCTGCCTCGCATAGTTTTATAATTTCAAATCCAATTATACCACTATTTAACGGAATCTTATCCTGCTCAACACACTCTATGAAATGCCGAAGTTCTTCTTTCAAAGGTTCGTTTTTAGTTATATCAATGTTAGATTTGCCGGAATTTATTACTTCTTTCTGGAATACTTCAATAAAATATTTAGTCATCGTTTGTTCTAAAAGATCAGAATAGATTTTTTGCTTAGAACCAATAACCCACATATCCCTCTTTTTTAAAGGATGAAGCCAGCTAACCTCAATGGATGCAATGAAATTTCCATAATCAACAGATATCAAAGCACAATCTTCTCGCTCTGGTGAAATATGGCATGTTTTTTTACAGAATATCTTTTTTGGACGTACTTCAAGAATATAGTCAAGCACATCAAAAAGATGTATTGCAAAATTGAAAATAGTCCCACTATCTGCCCGTGGTGGATTTGTTGAATGGATATAACGTGTTGTTATGTAATCGATATCCCCTATGTTTTTCATCTCATCCTTCAATTTCAATACTGCAGAATTAAATCTGAAAAGATGACCTACTGCTAAAATCAGGTTTCTTTCCGCAGCCATGTTAACCAGCTCTTCTGCCTCATTCGAATCCATGGTTATCGGCTTTTCAACAAGTACATGCTTACCGGAAGACAAACAATCTTTGACAATTTCATAATGTGTATCGGTTGGAGTCGCTATGCTGACAGCATCAACTTTTGGGATCAGGTCCTTATAATTTACTTCATGAATAATTCCATACTTTTTTGCCAGCACTGAAGTATTAGGCATTGGGTCTGCAATTCCAACAAGATCACATTCAAGTTCTGAAAAAGTTCGGACATGGTTTTGGCCCCATTTTCCCGCACCAATCACACCAATCTTAATCATTTTTATCACCAATTATCCTTTCTAAAAAAGCCATATATTCGTCACCAATCTCTTGCCATGTGTGGACTTTAATCTTTTTTACATTATTAGCAAGTTTCCTCCTTAAATCTTCGTGTTCAATTAATTCCGTTAAACCTTTTGCAAGATCAGCAGTAAGATATGCATCCTCTCCGTGTGTCAATACATAATTTACTCGCCCCCTTATTCCCAATATTGGTTTCCCAGTTTTGATATACTCAAACATTTTTAAAGTGCAGTCATCATCTGCAGTTAATACCAGAATATCTGCTGCTTTCAGATAACTCGGTAGTTCTGTATATTTCACATGACCCATGAAATGTACATTTTTTGATGCATTTTTCTTGAGCTCTTCATTTACTTTACCAAACAGATATAACTCGCAATCAATATCTTTGACCGCATCGATTAACATATCTACCCGCTTTCGTTTTGATTGTTCCCCACTGTAGAGTACCTTAATCTTTCCAGCAAGTTCTGCAGGTTCAACATCATCGAAATCCGGATTGACGCCATGCGAAATGTAAAGAACGGGTTTGTCCCAGAGTTCACAGCGTTCTTTCTTAAAAATACTCGGTGTGGTAATATAATCTGCAT
>JAGLIU010000034.1 GCA_023142805.1 Candidatus Omnitrophota bacterium
TCGCGAAGAAAGAAAGTATTCGCGGTTTCATTTTCTCTCCTCTTCTATAGAATTAGATTAAAAACTTCAAAAAACCGGAACTTTTTCGCGTTGAACTTTGTCTAATCTAGTAAAGAAGGAGGTTGGAATGAAGAAGACAGTTTTGGGGATATTTGTAGCAGCGGTATTTTTAGGGGTAACAAGTATAAGTTTTGCGCAGGACTCAGGAATTGCTATAATAAGACAGGGTCTTTTAGGCGCCGGTTCGGGAGCGATAGGCGGAGCCGTTTCGGGAGGCAAAAGCAGTGATCTTTGGATAGGAGCTCTAACGGGAGCGGGTGTCAACATTATCGGGGGGTCATTGTTGGACATGATGACCAAGGATAATAACGCGGATACAGGATATAGAAGGAATAGGTATCAGCAGACACACTATCAAAGAACTAAGCCGGTTGTTAGACAAATTAAGGTAAAAAAGAATAATTCTGAGTTTGATCGGGGGTATAAAGAGGGATTTGAAGACGGATATTTGACAGGGTACAAAGAAGCTGTTAAGGATCTTACAGGGCAAAGATAATATGATAGAAGTTTCTGACGATATAATAAAACGGGCGGCTAGCGGAGACCGGGATGCCTTTGAGGATATATACAAACGTACATCCGGGTATGTATACGCTGTCGCGCTCAGAGTGTCGGGAAATACCGAAGACGCGCAGGAGGTTGTACAGGATGTATTCATGGCATTGTATAAGGGTTTATGGAAATTTAACTTTAAAGCTAAGTTAACTACATGGATGTATAGGATCACGGTTAATACCGCGATTAATTATTGCAGGAGATCCAGAAAAAGAAAAATGAGAGAGAGCAATGACGCGACGCTGTACGAAAGGATAGGGAAGAAGGATGACCCTAGTTTAGGGATAGAAGCCGAGGAGACTGAAAAAAAATTGATGTTATTATTAGCAAAACTTAAGCCTGAACAGAGAGTATGTATAATTTTAAGAGAGATCGAACAGATGACGTATGAGGAAATAGCCAAGACATTAAAGATAAAACTTAATACCGTAAGAACAAGAATAAAAAGAGCGAGAGAAACATTGATAAAATGTAATGTTCAAAAGGAGGAGAAAAATGAAATGTGATAAAGTAAAGAAGATCCTGCTTTTGGATTATATGGACTCCGAAGGTTCTGTTGAGATGAGGGAAAAGGTTGAAAAGCATCTTGAAGTATGTGAATCCTGCAGAAAAGCTTATCTTGCTCTTAGGAAAAAAGTGAAAACACCATTTAGAGGGGCAGCTCAGGTAGCGCCGCCTGATTTTGTCTGGGATAAGATCAGGAACAATATATATGGGCAAACTGAGACTGAAGGCGTGAATGTATTTTTAGAGAAACTGAAAGAATTACTTGTTTTTAGAAAACCGGTACTGGCGCTTGTAAGCATTTTGTTGTTGGTTGTTATAGGCGTAAAAGGGGTTCAGCTGCATGATTATAATTTAAATAAAGAGTTTGTATCTCAGCAGATGGAATATGTGATGGTGTCGTATGGGCAGGAAGATATCGGGGATAGTGAAGGGTTTGGGAGCAGTATAGAGGAATACTTTTTTTAAAGGAATCCTGGATTTTTTTACGCGAAATATCTAACATAACGTAAGTGTAAGAAAAATATTTGAATAAAAGGAGGTAATATTATGAAGAATTTATATGTATTGGTGATCAGTGCCGGTCTTGTTGTGGTGATGTTTACAGGGCATTCCGTCTCGGCCGAGGAATATGGACAAAAAGGTGAACAGGGACATTATCGCGGTATGAAAGGCAAGGCTGAAAAGGCTATGGAAGAGTTAGGTCTGACCGAAGAACAGAAAGCTATGCTTAAGGAAGTCAGGACCAAGAACAGAGAGCAAAAGAAAAATATACGGGAAGTAACTAAAGAACAGAGAGAGGTAATAAAAATAGAACTTGATAAACCCGTATCGGATGAAAGTAAGATAAATAGTGCTATTAATCAGATAACGGAGTTGCAGGAGAAGATCCTAAGGAACCGGGTGGACGGAGTGCTAAGTATGAAAAAAATACTTACGTCCGAACAATTTCAAATGATGAGAGAGAAGTTTCAGGGAAGGAAGGATAAGATTAAAAGTAAAAAGGGTCATGGGAAAGAGGCTAGGGGC
>JAGLIU010000340.1 GCA_023142805.1 Candidatus Omnitrophota bacterium
ATTGGCGCTCCCTGGCCCATGCCTAATGATGATTTTTCGTATCGCGATATTAACGGAAATATTGTTCGTGTTGGGAATAGCGTTTCATTACGAAGTAAGCGATTATTGGATCTTCCATTGAATCTCAATCTTCCTTGGGATTCCTATAAGGGATTTTATCATGAAGATGGGTTTATTTGTGTTAAGAATAAACATATTTATGAGGCTAATGGTATAAAGTTTGCTTCATTAGATGTTGCAAAGTATTTTTCACATGAAACGATGATTCCAGAAGTGAAAGGCATAAAGCCTTTTTGTTTTCATAAATGGTCAGGGGCTAACCGATATTATCCTAGATTTTAACATGAAAGAGTAAATTATGCGTAAGAATAATTTTGTCAAAATTGATGATTGGGTTAAGGATATAATTGTAGATCCTTTAAGTAAGCAAGCACTAAGGTTGTCGGGTAATGGTGAATATTTATTATCTTCATATGGGAGAAAGTATCCAATTATTGGGGGAGTATATGATCTTAGACTTTTAAATAATGAAACAACGTATGATCAAAAGATATGGAAAAAAGGACAGATTGAGTTTATGAAATATTCTAGATCAGAAGCTACTTCAGATAATACGAATTATGATAGTGAGCTTAATGGTGTGAGAGAGGTCTATGAAGAAATTCCAATTGATGGGACTTGTCTTGATGTGGGGGGGCATCAAGGAAAGTTGAGGGCGTTTTTAGAGGCTAATCAGAAATATATATCGTGTGATCCGTATTTAAATATATTTGATAAAGTAGCTGAGCATACTAATTTAATAAAGACTTATCCATTTTTACTTGAACCTGTAAATTTTTTATCTTGTGATGCAGAATTTCTGCCTTTTAAATCTTGTGTTTTTCAAATAGTCCATATGCGGTCTGTTATTGATCATTTTCTAAATCCGGAGCTAGCTTTAAATGAAGCTTATCGAGTTTTAGAAAATAAAGGCAGTTTGATTGTGGGCGTGTATGTAAATGGCGGGAAACAAGGAAAAGTGTGTTTAAAGGATCGAATCAAAGAAAATATAAGAACAGTCCTTCCTTATTTTGGGATACATAAATATACAGATCACCATGTCTGGCGTGCAACATATAAGGAGTTGACGGATCTTATATCAGCGTGTGGTTTTGAAATAATTAAAGCACATTGGCAAAAAGGTTATAGTGATACTGTTTGTTATATAAGAGCTTTAAAAAAAGTTGAATTAACAAGGAATTTTATTTGAGAGTAATTGGAGTTTTAAATAAAGGATATTATGATCGTAACAGAATTATATAAGGGGCAAGGATTAGGGAGTAAATTGTGAAGTTATGTTGTTACACGATTGATTGGCATGGATAAAAGATTTGATTTTGGAATTATGAGTCCTGAGAAGTTTAAGCAGTTATTGACCCCTTGTTTTGGTAAAATCAGACTAGAGATTGAAGAATGTATGCGCAATGCTTATGGTTGTAATCTTTTTGCAATAAGAAAAGGAATCGAATTACCGCTTGAACTTTTTAATGAATGTGAATTTCCCTTAGCTAGGAAATAGTGTTCGAAAAAGATTGTTTTACGTATAAGTGTTTAAATTTTCAGCTAACAATTATATTCTTAGGATGGGAAGGTTAAAGAGTTCTTATTTGTAAAAGTGATTATAGTATAGAAGTTTAATAGCGGAGATGCATAATTGAATCAAAGTAGTATATCATTTTGGGCGTTGCCTTCTAGGCAAACAAAAGAGTATTATCAGAATAAGATTAACAGCTTATCTGAAAGATATAAGTCTAATGTTTTTATACCACATATAACCATATATGTGGGAAAATCAACTTTTGAAGAATCGAGGGTTATACTTAGTGCTTTTATAAATAAACAACAATTAACTTTGATTCCTTTGGCAGTTGAGGCGTCAGCGGAATTGGCGAAAACATTTTATATTTCATTTAAGCTAAACTTGGAGCTTCAAAGTTTTTGTGAATATATTAACGACAACATGAGCAGTCCTTCAAAGTATGTTTTTTCGCCACATATGAGTTTGCTTTATAAAAAGTTCAAAGATAATGAATATTTTAGCCTTTTAAATAGAGAGGTGGTT
>JAGLIU010000341.1 GCA_023142805.1 Candidatus Omnitrophota bacterium
TACCTTCTTACCGTCGAACCAAACCGGATGCTGCCTCATATCCCCGATCCCTTCAAGAAGCTCGATCATTTTATAATTATCGTTCAACATGCCCGTAATCCCGCCATGACCCGCGAATAATTTAAGGTCTTCTTCCTCAACATCCTCTATACCGACTTGTTTCATACTGGACGTACTTTTTACCAAAAGAGTCTTAATATCCCTTTTTTCACGTCCTTCTTTGGCATCAAAATACCGGATGAGAGCGTAAACATACCACGGCATGGTTCCGACAAAAGCCGTATCCATCAAAAGCAATTTCTGGTGATCAAGAACCCCCATTTTCGTCAATGATTTGTATGTCGCCTCGGAGAGTTTCTTGAAAGCGGTTTCCCCTTCCGCTTCCATCTTGTTCCTGAACCACTTTTCGGATTCAGAGGCCAGGTCCTTTTTTTGAATTGACCATGTTCCCAGGTTATTCCGCATATCAAAATATACGTCCCCCATCATCTTTCTATTTAAATACAACGCCGACCCACATTCCCCGGGAGACTTACTCTCAAGTTGAGCCAATGTATTTTGTATGATCAAAGTCAACCCCATATCTCTGGCAAAATGAAGTATATATCTGTCGGGATCCTCTTTCCTTATTTTTCCGATGATCGCGGCCATTATCCTGGCAAGTATCTTAAATTTATTGATCTTGTTCAAACTGAAAGCCGCTTTAATATCAGTGATTACCGATTCTAATTCACCCGCGTCCTCCGGATGTTCTTCCGCCAATTCTTCGGCTTTTTTCACCACGGAATCAATGATATCGTCGTCGTCCATCAAACTATCCGTAGGCGTTACTCCCAATTGATACGCTTCTGAGACATCCATCCCATTTTCCGGAGGATAAGTCTGTTCTTTGTCCTCTGTTAAGGGCTTTACAGGAACAACCTGTTTTTTGAAAATATCTGACAATTGGAGATCTTTTACTATCTCATTTTTGTTTTGAACATATTTTGTCCAATTTACCACAGGATTAGCGGTTATCTTTTTCGTGTAATCTTTTACCGCCATATCCGTAAAATGATCTATTATCGCTTTTCGTCTCGTAATAAGAGCATACTTCAGGTACTCTTTTTCATTCCCGGGAGTCCAATGTTCGCCGCCTTCCAATATAGCCTGAAAGGTTACACTTGCCGGAAAATATTTCGGGTCTTCATTCCCCGCTAAAACAGTATTCAGTCTGTGTTCAATGTTTGCTTGCATGTCTTTGATATTTACATCCGCGTAGGCCTCATCAACGATCTCGTTTATATTATCCACGGAAAGACTGAACACCTTCAACATCGACGATAGCAAACTCTTTACATCATTTTCTATGCCCAGAACACTTTCATATGCCCTGTTTACCGGAGTTCCGATATAAAGCGGATTGTTTTTCCAAATAGCTTCTATCTGACCATTGGATACGATCTCCGGTGAAAACCCTTTATACCCCCCTTGGGCTCTGGATGTTATAGAAGCTCCGAAGTCAATAAATTTGAATTTATCTCCCAAATACATCATGTTCCATGGAGTCCGATCGTAATTATAGATAAGTAAGTCCGGCAAGATACCGTTCTGAAGCGTTTGGTCGTTTTCAAAACCCTCGGGCAGGACATTCCCATCAGACTCTTGATATCCTTCGAGATATTTGATCATTAATATCAATTCCCCATCCATAATAATAAGCCTCATCTTAGGAACGGGCAGACCGCATTTTTC
>JAGLIU010000342.1 GCA_023142805.1 Candidatus Omnitrophota bacterium
GGATATGTCATACAGAGATTTAAAAAATGAAATTGAGTCTGCACGCGAAGATTTAAAAGTGAGCGATGGATCAGCCAGAAGAAAAGTCGCTGCGTTCCAAGATCTTAAAGCTACGGGATCTTTAACGGTTAAACAAGGCGTTTTGGACAATCTTAAAGCAATGAAAGATATTAATGATTTAAAAGAACTGGGGAAAACGGTGCCTGAGGCCGCGGAAGTTGCCGATATTTTTGATGTGCTAAAAAAGAATGTGCCGGATGTAGAGTTTAGCTGGTACGGCAGCGGTGTCAGCGGTGTGTTGTTAGGAACATCTCTCTCCAATGATTATGATATTGCGATAGTCCCTGGAGACGGGATGGATATCAAAGAGATTAATCAAAAGGTCAGTGAGTTTACATCAAAAGTGCGGCAAGGCAAAATAAAAGACGTTGTGGCCGTTAATGGTCAATTTGAATATAAAGGGAAACCTGTTGAATTAATAGGTGTTGTGAATAAAGAGAATTTGATTCAACCTTTCGACGGAGGGCCGGTATCAGTTAATCTGTCAATGAACACGATGGGAGTTACCTCCGAAGGCCGGTTTATGCATAATGAAGCGGCCCTTAATGATCTTCAAAACGGGGAAATTAATTTAGTTGCTGCAAAAGGTTCTGATGTCGCCAGGCAGGCTACATGGATCGACACATTGCATCGCGCATTACGCGTTCGACATCAAACAGGATTTAATTTTTCCGATGATACAAAGGAGATTGTCGGGGGTTTTGATTATGAAAGCGCAATTATACCGTCAGTTGCAATTGCGGATAAAAAGGATTTGAAAAGGCTGAAAGAAATTAATCTGACGGGCGGCGTAAATTACACACACAGTCTTGCCGGCGGTATTGATGGGACATTCCATCGATTGTATCGGGATTCAATAGACCCGAGAGCGGTCACTAAAGATTTGGAAGTTCTAGGACTTACGAAAACATTAGGAGAGTATGTTGATTTTGTTTCTCTGGAAAAACAAGCTATAACGCTTGCATACGCAAAATTATCAAAAGTCCAAGTTAAGGGCTCTTTTCTGCCGGTAAAAGGTGTTTCTCAGAAAGATCTCGGAACACTTCAGGATATGTTTAATAGATATCCTGAGATTCAGATCGGGGATACTCAAGAAATAGAAATTATTAGCGGTACTGATGCTCTGTTGGTGTCCAAACCTAATGGGAAACTAGTACTTCATCAAACGGTTTTAAATAATCCTATTGCGGAAAATCTCGTTATGGACATTGCCTTTAATGGAAAAGACGGCATTGATGCCCAGGCAGACAATATTGTTAACAGAGTCCAGCGGTACATAGAGGCGCCTGAAAATAAAGGTAACGGCAAAATCGGTATACGAAATGTGGATAGAATAGCCAATATCATTCAGACAGAAGGAGCCAATGAAAATGCCCGGGAGTTGGCAAAGACGCTTATTGCTGATTTCCAAAAACCGACAAATAAGAGTAGCTCTTCGCCAATAGATAGAGCACAGGTTTTTAAACCCGCACGATCTTCAACAGATCCTCTAATTAGTTCACCAGTGATACAAGAAAGAGGGATAAATATCTCAAGTCTTTCTGCTGGTGACCCGCTGCTGCAACACATATTGACAATGGCAGCTCCGCCACCACCTCCGCGGGATAAAAAATTGGCCGTCCCGCCGCCGCCGAAGAAGAAACCGAGAACCCGAGGCATTGGAACTTTGAAGGAAAAAAATGCCGGGAGGGGGAGGGATGCACAATGGAAATTGAAGACACGGAAGGGAATCAAGGACTCAGCTAAAATTAAAAAAGATAAAGCTGGCGGGAAAAAAATAAGTGCGGACAAGAAGAAGCGAGG
>JAGLIU010000343.1 GCA_023142805.1 Candidatus Omnitrophota bacterium
TCCTCAGATATTACCAATTGGCCATTTCTGGAATATATCGCAAAAAAGCAGAAACCTGTCTTTTTATCAACAGGGGCCTCTTCAATAGGGGAAATTGACGAGGCGGTAGGCATCCTTAAAAAACATGGGAATGGAGAAATATGTCTATTGCATTGTGTGCTTAGCTATCCCACAAAATATGAAGATGCCAATCTGAATATGATAAAGCACCTGTCATCTATTTATCCGGAGCATCTTATTGGCTATTCTGATCACACGCTTCCCGACCCTTCCATGACCTGTCTTACAACAGCATATCTCTATGGAGCAAAAGTGATTGAAAAACATTTTACTTTAAATAAGTCCTTGCAGGGGAATGACCATTACCATGCAATGGATCCTGCTGATCTCTCCAGATTTAAAGTAAACCTCGACTTAATAAACAAAATTAGTGGTAAAACTGAAAAGTGTCCTCTGCCCTGTGAAGAGGGGGCCATACTCCAGGCAAGAAGAAGTATCGTGGCTAAAAAGGATATTAAAAAAGGTGAGGTTTTAACAACAGAGATGCTTACATTCAAAAGGCCAGGTGGAGGAATTTCACCAAAATTATTAACTATGGTGATTGGTACTTTTGCTAAGCAATATATCAAATGTGATACACCATTAAAATTCGAATATTTAGATATTAAGGGCAACAGGGGTTAGGTTTTTATAATGTATATTCTTCTTACTGGTGGAAAAAAAAATATTGGTGATTATTTAATCGGTGATCGAACAAGAAAACTACTCATGCATGAAAGGCCAGACAGACAAATAGTTGAAATGTATCCTTGGGGTCCATTAGATGAAAAAAAAGACCAGATAAACAATAGTAAAGCCGTCATTATTCATGGTGGACCAGGTTATCAACCAAATATGTATCCGGGGATTTACCCTCTTCTAAAAGATTTAAGAGAGATCAAAGTTCCTATAATACCAATGTCTTTAGGATGGAAAGGTATTCCCGGAGATGATTTAAGCCTAAGAAGTTATCGTTTTAATGATACTTCCATGGAATTAATGAAAAAGATCCACAATTCTTGTGAATTCTCGAGTTGTAGAGATTACTTAACCCAAAGAGTTTTATCACAACACGGATTTAAGAATACCATAATGACAGGCTGTTCTGTCTGGTATGATTTGGATTATATTGGGAAAGCTTTCATGCCTCCTAAAAAGATCAATAAGATCGCTTTTACTCCACCGCAGTTAAGTATTTTCCGGGAGCAATCTATAAATATATTAAAAAGACTGCGCAATATGTTTCAAGACACCGAAATTATTTGTTCTTTACATAGAGGATTAAGTGAAGATAAATACCCTTACAATAATGACAACAGAAATATAAGGAAGATTATGGAATCATGTAAGGACATCGGAGTGCAGATTGAGGATGTTTCATATGATTTATCCAGATTATCACTTTACGATGATTGCGATATCCATATTGGTTACCGCTTGCACGGCCATTTATTATTCTTAAGTAAAAGAAAACCATCATTTCTTATAAACGAGGATGGGCGAGGTCGAGGTGCTCAAGAGGCACTTGGATTACTTTCAATAAATGGTTATGAAAGAAATACATTAAATCATTTTA
>JAGLIU010000344.1 GCA_023142805.1 Candidatus Omnitrophota bacterium
CGAGTGCATCAAAATATGAATCGTGGGATACGTTGGTTGCCGCTGGGTGTTGTATTCGGTGCAGGTTTTTTTCTGAGGCTATATTCCTATCATCATACTTATGTCCTCAATCCTGACGGCATATTGTATATTCAACAGGCCAGGGCGTTATCTTACGGGTTGTTTGATTCCATAACAACGTGTTACTCCTGGTTTTCTCCCCTGCCTATTCTGATAGCGGTCAATTATAAGATATTCGGCAATTGGTTGATAGCGGCCAAGATCGTATCAGTGATCTTCGGCACTGCCACTTTATTCCCTCTATATTTAATACTCCGACAATTTCTGGACAAACATTCCGCTTTGATAACATTGTTGGTATTTGCAGTGAATCCGCTATTTGTATTCTTAAGCGCGGATGTGCTCAGGGATCCGGTTTATTGGTTTTTAATGACTCTTGGTCTATGTCTGTTTATTAGAAATAATAATAGACAGGGGTTTTCAATAAGCATGTCACTGAGTTGTCTCTTCTTTATTTTGGCAGTATGGACCAGGATTGAAGCGATAATATTTGTCGCAGTTTCACCGATCTTTTTGTTAGTTACGGAACATGAGAGAAAATGGAGCAGATTTTTCTCATTTATGATTCCGATAGTAATACTTTTTCTGGCCGGATTAGCACTGTTAGTACTCTGTCGGACAAATATAAATGAATTCATTGCTCTTGAAAGAGTCTTTGAAATGGTTACTGAAATTGGTGATGAATATGCAACTATGAGGTGTAGAATAAGTGAGTTGATTGATCATACTCCTAAGGAAATGAGCAGATTCTTCCTTCCCGAAGTGCGAAATTTACTTTGGTGGCTTGCATTAGGCATACTGTTAGTGGAAATGACCCGAACCTTTTTTCTGCCGTTTTTTCTGGTTTTTATCATTGGTCTTGCCGGGGCGGGAAAACGAATAAGGCAGGATGTTAACTTATGTTATTTGACATTAATGGGCATTGTCGCGATAATTCTTCTCTATTTTCAGATATTGCATGATTGGATCATGACGAAACGGTTCGTCGCGTTGTTTTTTTTCCCTGTTTTTGTTTTTACCGGGTTCGGTTTTAAGAGAATTGCCGATATCATAATGCGGCGATTACCCGGCAGAGAAATTGGTATTTATGTTGCTATTGGCTTGTTGATTTTTTTTGTTGCCCTGCCTAAGAATTTAAAGGAAAATCGAGAAGATAAGGTAGTCTTTCAGGAGATTGGGAGGTATATTACAACGCGCGAGGGAAACGGTCATGAGATTTTGACGGCAGGCTCGTTCAAGAGGATTAAATTAATCCATTTTTTTTCAAATTTGAATTATAAGGGAGCCCCCTGCTTTAGTAAAAGTAACAGGATAGGCAGACATGTCCCGGTGAATATCTCCTTTTTGCGAGATAATAATTTTACATACTTTGTCTGGGACGAGGAAAACCGGTCTGCTGCCGAACTCGAAATGTTCAGAAAAGAGTATGCTCAGGATCTGACCGAAGTGGGAGAGTGGCAGGACAAGAAACTGGGCAGACTGGTTGTTTTCAGGGTTGAACCGCCGTCTGTGTATTGAGTTGGAATACCGCTAGTCCTGCCCTTTGCCCATAAGTACTGTATAGGTAAAACCCCGACAGGGGTGAAGGCGTATAGCCGGTGT
>JAGLIU010000345.1 GCA_023142805.1 Candidatus Omnitrophota bacterium
AATGATGGTCTGTCACCTTCCAGCCTATTTTCTTTCTTTTTCATGCCATCAGCAAAATCATGCGCGAGAAATACAAATGTCATCTTCTTGTCATGTTTCTTCAGGAGTGACAGCATCTGATCTATGCGTTTAAGAACAATCGGTAATTTGTCAAATTGGTTTTTTCCCATTCTGCCGGTAGAAGGATCCGCGAATCCAAGAGGCATATCGTTTTTGTCAAACGCGATAGCACCCCCGGGGGCTAAACTTCCAAATACCGCCATATGCCTCCACATTTTTACCTCCGGTCCCATTAAACTAAGTTTTCTATCTAATTCGCGTAATCCGCCAGGGGTAAGATCCTGATCAAAAAGACCGTATCCCGACCCACCGGACCATGTTTTAAACACTTCAGGTGAACACGGCAATTGATCCACAGCATTTTTAGCAAAAGGTTCTGTCCAAGTAAGCTGCGGTACCGGATCAGCAAATTGTCTGTTATCCTTTTCAAACCGTATATCAGAAAAATATACCCATCCTTCCCATTCATAACTCGGATCTGTAGCTCCCGGCAGCCCTGCCTTAATTAATATCTCTCTTCCTTTTGTAACCTCAAAATCATCATCAGTCCATCCCGGGTTATTTTCTCTCGGATTAGACGGATAATAAGTTATATTATCGTCCCAATCTCCGGTTCTTTGTCGTGTTATTAGACCGGCTTGCCATCCGCCATTCTGAAACTTAAAACGATAATCTTTCCCCCCCGGCACAATAGCACTTGGTATAGTCTTACCTTGAGCAAAACTTTCCGGCGCCCAAATTTTTGTCTTTAACACTTTTCCTGTCATATCAAAAAATCCACTCTTTGGCAAACCCGGAACATCCGCGATCAATTTACCGTTATTATCATAAAGGGTAAGATACGTGGATCCCTTGTTAAAATCACCAAATGGATCGCCGCCTTTAAACTTTATGTACGCGGCAACAATGTTTCCTTTTACATATACCGCTTGCACGGCTTTGTTTCCTTTCATATCTCTGAACGTCCACCCCGCGTCAGCAGGAATATTAATTATTCCTTCTCCTTCTGTCTGGAGTGAAATTTCGGGCCAGAAAACAGGCGCGGGAATACGCGCTACTTGATCTATAGGTATTATTTTCAGATTACGAACATATATCTTCCCCTTGAATTTGGATCCTGTCCCTGTTCCGGCTCCTATTTTCACACCAAACATTTGAATTATTGGGTCTTCACCTTTTTCTGAGGGAAAATTCGCGTCTCTATATACAAGATCTCTTTTTACCGCCTCCGAAAGATCTAATCCAATTGGTTTCCATACCCCTACTTCCTCGGGCGGCATATTTTCCCAATCATACATATTGGTCCATCCTTGCCTATCACCGGTTTTCACAAATATTCCGACACCATCCGGAGCCTTTGGAGTACCTCCAAAATGCCCTTCTTCTACAACAACCTTAACATCCGCTTCAATACGAAAATTAGTAAAGTTAAACGGATTAAGTCTTAAATGTGTTACATCTACAATAAGTTCTCCACGATCATTAGTTTCATGTCCTTCTTCAAGGATAACTTCTCCGACTAACGCTTTAGCGTCTTTATCCCAATAAACTTTTTTTACAGCCTGGGTATCATGCCATCTTTGAGCTTTCCAGGCCCGATTATTTAATGGTATTTTAACTTCATTTTCAAAAGTTGTTCCTGTAGTTATTTTTTGCCTTGTTATTGTCCGCGTTACACGAGGAGATTCCTTCACTGGCATTGTTCTCATTTCTTCTTTTTCTAATGCCGCTATTTCAGTTGTTTCTGCCATAGGAACAGTCGGCATTGCTTCTTTTGCCCCGATAGGCACTAATCTAAATGACTTTATCAGATCCGCGCTGGCTCTCTTCCCAAGCCCGA
>JAGLIU010000346.1 GCA_023142805.1 Candidatus Omnitrophota bacterium
ATGTCTGTCATATTCTTGATCATCCGGTTCGAACGGGGGAAAAGGATTGTAGACCATTAGAAATCAATATTGAGCATTATTAATTATGGCTTTAAAATCTATGTATTTGAGACAGTGAGCTAAGATAATGGAAAAATTAATTTACAAAATCACCGTAGAGGCACCCCCAATGACAAAGTCAATAGGTTGTGCAAAGGCCTCGTTGCCATTGCTTGCTAAAAGAACATAGGAGACTCTACTTTTATTATGATTCAAGAAGAAAAATGTATTGTAATGGATATTGATGGAACTCTTTGTCCAGTAAAACAGAGTAATCAAAGCTATGAAGAACTTATTCCGTTCCCTGAGATGGTGAGCAAGCTCCAAGAATATAAAAATGCCGGGTTTTATATCATCCTCTATACCGCCAGGAACATGCGAACCTATGGTGGAAATGTTGGCATGATTCAAGCTAACACAGCAGATTTCACTATGGCGTGGTTGAAGAAACATAATATTCCCTATGATGAAATTCATTACGGTAAACCGTGGCAAGGTAAGGGAGGGTTTTATGTTGATGATAAAACAATTCGCCCGGATGAATTTCTTTCTCTTAATTACGATGAAATTCAGGAGTTCCTTAATAAATGAATAAGATCGTTATCCTGCCCAGCGCTAAGCATGTGCCACTGGAACTCCAGAATGAATTCGGAGTCATTCCAACAGCCATGATTCCCTTGGATAGCAGGCCAGCACTACACTATGTCGCCGAGTATTATCAAAAAAAGGGGTTTAACCTCCTCATATCGGCCAATGAAAGTGCCGAGCAAATTGTCAACTATTGCTCACACCACCAGGAACTTCCTATCGCTGTGTTTAATGTTGGAGAAACCACTTCCATTGGAGAAACCGTCTTTAACACATTAAATAGCTTGACGGAACTGCCGGATGAACTTGTGGTCAATTTTGCCGATACCTGTATTGCTGAGGACCTTTTTGAGGGAAATGTCGTCTGCTTCAGTCGGCAAGATGATATTTTCAGATGGACTACTTTTCAACTTGATAGTGACAAGCTGGAGTCAATAAGTGAAAAATGGACATCAAAAAATTCGCATACACCTCAAAACGTATTTATAGGCATTTTCCGGATTATCGACGTTTCCCATTTTTATAAATTGCTTCAAGAGAGCATTTCTACTCCTTCGAAAAATATTGACCCTTTCTACGATACCATTCAGCGCTATTTCAACAACATAGAACCTTATCGGAAAACTTTCCAGGAAGTCCATACCTGGCGAGACTTTGGCCATTTAGACACCTATTATGCAACCAAAAAAGAACTATCTTTGAATTGTCGCTATTTCAACGATATCTATGTCGATACTCGCCGGGGAATCATTCGGAAAACGAGTAAAAATACGCAAAAATTCATTAATGAAATACGATGGTACCTGAAGCTTCCAGTCGGTTTACAATATATTGCCCCACGTATTTTTAAATATGACCTTTCTTATAATAACCCATCCATAGAAATGGAATTTTATGGCTACCCTGCTCTCAATGATATGTACCTCTTTGGCAATCATGACATTGGAGTCTGGAACCAGGTTTTTACTGCTGT
>JAGLIU010000347.1 GCA_023142805.1 Candidatus Omnitrophota bacterium
ATCATTCAGGACTGTGCTCACAGCTTTGCAGTGAAGTGGAAGGAAAAACCAGTTCAGAAGGAAGGAATTGCTGCTTTGTTTGGTCTGAATATCAGCAAAACCCTGACATCAATTTTCGGTGGTATGATCACTACTGACAATGAAGATATTTATCAAAAATTAAAAACCATACGAAATCAAAAACTGAAAAGACCTGGTTGGGGAAAGATCTTTCGCCGCCTGTTTTATTTTTTGGCACTATATCCCAGTTTCTGGGGGCCTGTGTATGGTCTGATCAATTGTATGGAACGTTCTGGTATGCTTAATTGTTTTGTGCGGTATTATGATGAAAGTAAAATTGATATGCCGGTGGACTATATGGAAGGGATGTGTGGAGTTGAAGCGCGGATCGGATCTATAAATGTTGACCGGTATGAAGCAATAATCAGCAGGAGACGAGCAGCAGCCAAATATTATTTTGATAATCGTTCTGACAATGAAGACTTTAAAATGCCGCCAATGGTAACCGGCGCTACATATTCTCACTTTGTCGTTCAGATCCCAAATAGAGAGAAGTGGCTGCAAAAAGCAATACAAAAAGGGGTCCAATTAGGCTGGCTTATTGAATACAATATTCCTGAGATGAAGGTATACGGAGGACAACGTCCCGAGGAATTCCCTGTGGCGGCTGATTATGCGAGGACAGCGATTAATTTACCGGTGTATGGCGGAGCACATGTCGCTCGGAAAGTGGTGCGCATGATTTCACCAATAATAAAAATGGTTAATTGATACATTTTAAATTATGATTTTAAGCCCTCTGTGTCTTTCGTAATTTAATCATAGGTAAACCACTTCATTCCGAATTCTACAAAGTTTTCGAAAAAACTGATCAAAATTATAGCACTGATTGTTTTATAAACTTATTTTTTATTCCGTTCAGCAGAAGGGTAGAGCTATTATGAAGATATTATTAATGATGCCTCCAATGACTATAGACGAAAATTACGCCAATTTAAAAACGGTGGCTGCAAATATGCCTTCTATGGGTTTAGCATATATATACACTGCATTCAAAGAAGCTGGTTGTGAAGTAAAGTTTCAAGATTATCAATGTCAGAAAGTTATAATCAGTGATATCGTTAGTTACATAAAAAAGGAGAATTTTGATCTGGTTGGGATGCAAACATATATAACAAATATAAACAGGTGCTTTAAAGTTGCAAGCTTGATAAAGGAGAAGAGCCCTCAAACCAAAATAATCCTTGGTGGTCCTCACGCGACAATTTTTAGAGATAAGGTGATTGAACACGACGCCATAGATTATGTAGCCATTAGCGAAGCCGAGCATACTGTTAAAGAGCTTATAGAATGTTTGAATAAGAATATAGAACCCAAGGGTGTACTCGGATTATATTATAAAGATAAGAATGGTAAAATCCATAAGAATCCTCGGAGGCCTTTTGTTAAGGACATTGATGAATTCCCAGTTCCTGCATATGAAATATTCAATGCTGATGACTATTTCCCGGCAGTACATATCCGAGGGAAGCGTGTTCACAATATAATTACGTCTCGCGGGTGTCCGTTTAAGTGTACATTTTGTTCGGCCACAGAAGTTTATGGCAATAGGTATAAGTATCAATCAATAGAACGGTCAATCAATGAGATGAAATTGTTAAAAGAAAAAATGGGTGTAGACTCTCTTCAAATATATGATGATAATTTTACAACTAACAAAAAAAGGACTAAAGAGTTATGCAAAAAAATGATCGAAGAAAATTTGAATCTTCAATGGGTTTGTTATACTCGTGCTGATACAATCGGCGATGATGAAATGCTTCATTTGATGAAAAAGGCCGGATGTTATATGATTGTTGTGGGCATTGAAAATGGGAACGAAAGAATCTTAAAGCTT
>JAGLIU010000348.1 GCA_023142805.1 Candidatus Omnitrophota bacterium
ATAATGATAAACGCATAATTTACAAATATCAACAAAATAATGGCGTCGCTTCTGCCCGGAATAATGGTATTAAAAGGTCTTCGGGCAAGTTTATAGCGTTTCTCGACTCGGATGATTACTGGACAAAGAAAAAACTCAAAAAACAGACCGAATATATCAAAAACTTTTCCGATATAAAAATATTTCACACAGAAGAACTTTGGTATCGAAACAATAAATTTCTCAATCAAAAGAAAGAGCACAAAAAACCTTCGGGTCACGTATACCTTAGAGCTCTCCCATTATGCTGCATAGGCATGTCCACTACCGTTGTCAAAAAAGAGATCTTTGATTCTGTCGGCATGTTTGACGAAAGCCTTGAAGCGTGTGAAGATTATGATTTCTGGTTAAGAACTACCTGTAAATATGAAGTAAAACTTATTCCGGAAGCCCTTACTATAAAAGACGGCGGTAGACCCGATCAATTATCATCCAAAGTATGGGGTCTTGATAGATTTAGAATAAAAGCACTTGAAAAAATGCTCACCCACGGTGATCTTTCTCCCGAGTATTATCACGCTACCTTTGAAGAACTTGAAAAAAAATGCGGGATATTCTCTCAGGGATCCAAAAAACGTGGAAAAATAGAAGAAGCGACATATTATTCGGTCTTACCTGAAAAATATATTAAAAACAATATTTAGTATTTGGTATTCCGCGTCATTATGTAGAAAAAATTATAATTCGCTATAAAACAAAAACCGTAAAGAACCTTAATTCTTACTATATACCGTGTACCCGTTCAGTTCTTACTTTCAACTTTTACAGGAGCTGATCCGTTGTTCCAATCCAATGTTCTTATGGGATAAGGTATAACTATATTTTCGGAGTCATACCGCTTTTTCAAACTCTTTATAAATTCATGTTTAATGCGATAACCATCCACAAATTCGTTTGCTTTCAATATAACCTTGAAATCTATACTGGAATCATTGAACGTATGATACCTTATAAAAGGCTCAAATTTCGGTACTCCACCTTCAATTCTGTTAAGCACATCTTTAGCGACTTCCAACGTGACTTTTTCCACTTTTTCCAGATCCGAGTCATAATGTACCCCTACATCAACTAAAAGTGATATTTCCTTATGCGGATAATGATAATTCAAAACTCGAGAACTTACCAATAGTTTATTAGGTATAACAACAACATTATCCTGAAGCATTTTGATCCATGTAGACCGCCATCCGATTTTTTCCACATATCCTTCTTCTCCTGACTCAAGCTTTATAAAATGTCCTACAGCTATGGGCTTATCTATAATTAACTGAAGTCCTGAAAAAAAGTTCTCAAGTGTGGGCTGAAGCGCGAGCGCGACAGCTAAAGACCCTACACCCAAAGAAGCCAGAACAGGTGTTATTGACACTCCAAAATTATCCAGAAGTATTAATGTACCCAGTCCCATCACTACTATACGCACTACAACATGTATAACCCCACCGGAGTCTTTCAACACTTTGACCTTCGAGGAATAAGCCTCAATAAGACCTCTGAATAAACGGTCAAAAAATATCACTATAGCTAAAATCGTTGTAGATTTAAAAGCAATATCCACAAATTTCAGAAGTTCACTATTTTCACCAAAGTGAAATACATTCTCTAAAACCGTAA
>JAGLIU010000349.1 GCA_023142805.1 Candidatus Omnitrophota bacterium
CAAGCTTAGAGACGGCACAGAACGAACCTTAACAGAAAAATGCGTAATTACTGCCCTCATTGCCTTTGACCGCGATAACCCTGAATCGATCGTTTTTAAAATTCCGATCATCTCAACAAACAAAGAGGGCCAAAAATACAAGGGCAATATCACGGTCTATCCGGATAAAAATACTTTTTCAAAACAGGAGCTGGCAGATCTGGAAAGATTACTCGGCGACAGCTCTTACAGGGAATGGCCCGCCATAATCCGGGTAACTGAAGTAAAAAAGAACGACCACAACGGTGAGGTAAAAAAGAACGGCCACAACGGTGGCGCCCCCTTTACCTATACTGCTGAATTTGTAGATGAATACGATGAGGACAATGAGAAAGTTGACCGCTATCTGCAGCGGATCGATGATCTGCAAAATTAAAACACACCTACCAAAGCCATAAGTCGGCGTTACTCTTCTATAAAACAATAGAAGTAACCCGACTTTTTTATTTTCAAAAATCACTCGCCAGATTCTAAGCCTCCCTCGAGCCCGTCGAAGGGCTACGAGTTCCAAGTTATGAGTTACAAGTTCCAAGTTACGACACTACCAACATATACAACCCCGTCCCAACCAGCGTCGCTCCAATGATCTTTTGTAAGAGAACCCCTCCGCCAAGCTCCTCGCGCAAATATTTCGGATAATGGGTCGATAAAACAAAAACCAGGATAATAAGAAAAAGGTATTGTACTCCCTGAAGCGAATTAATAAGCGCGACATTGCCGAGCGAAATCGCCCAATTAAGCATAATGAAAGCCATGGCCGCGAAAAGCCTGACACCGAAAAAGAAACTAAGGTTTTTCGGGCTTTTAGCCCCCCGCTGGTATTCAAATATATTTTTCCGCCAATCCGGCACAAATAATATCAAAAGTACGCCCAAAAAACTCCCCAGTCTTGACCAGACAAAAGCACCAATAAAAGGCTGGTGCATATAGATATATTTTATCAGAACGTAATAACCGGCAAAGAAAAGCGCCGACGTTATCGAGTTCATAATAAGACGCCGGGTCGGCCGATAGGTGGCGTGAATACCACCGAGGGTATCACCAAAAATATCTTTAAATCTATTGGCAACTTCACGAACCGCATAAAACCGGGTCTGCTTTACCGATATCAGTATTCCACCCATGATCAAAATAAAAAAAGCCAGAAGCTGCCTCTCGCCCAAAGTTTCACCTAAAAAAATAAAAGAAAAAAGAAAACTAAATATTGGTATAAGTGCGCCGACGATCGGCACTACCCGGGTAGCCTCGGATTGATGCAGGGCTTTATACCAAAAAATCAAAGTAGCAAGAAAAATCATTCCTGCTAAAAGATCAATTAAAAGCTCTTGCAGTCCCGGCGTCCAGGGATCAAAAACGAGCAGGGCAAAATTAAAAATACTCCAGATCCCGACATAAAAAGCATAGGTAATCGACGAATGAATCTTTTTCGATAATAAAAACTTATCGGCAACATAAACGCCGGCATTGATAAAATAGGCAGTAATCGTAACGAATAACCACATGAGATCAAATACTTATATTACTTAGAGTCTATATTTTATCTAATATCAAGTTTCTGAAAAACAACATCCTTATACTTTAGCGGGTGTAGCAGCGGATCTAAAGGTTCCTGCGGATTAAGTACAAATAATAATATAAACAGCAAAATAAAAAATACTACAAATAATACGGATTTACTCATACCTCTATCTTAATCGCGTTATTTTTACATATCTCTTTATAAACTTTCGCGCTCGCACGCGGAGTTCGTTTGAATGTTTCCCGGTCAACGGTATAAAGCCCGAACTTCGGCTCCCAGCCCCAGGCCCACTCGAAATTATCCAAAAGCGACCAATGAAAATAACCGCGCACATCAACGCCGTCGCTAATAGCCTTATGCAGATAGCGCAGATGCTCTTTAATAAAATCAGCCCGGTATTTATCTTCCGCATCCGCGACACCGTTCTCGGTTATCAGGATAGGGACACCGTACCGATCAAGCCGCTTAAGGGCATTATACATACCTTCCGGACAAATTTCCCAATTCATATCATTGATCGGGTTATCCTTTGGGTTGCGTATAAACGGCGGGCGCCAAAAGATCCGGCTGCGCTTATAATAATCAAGGCCGATATAGTCCATCTTACTTCCCACTGCTTTTAAAAATAAATCGGTAGAAACATACTGCCCAAGCGCGGCGATCGCCCTCTCTAAAGGACACCATTTCCGCGCCGGCACGATATCGTTCGATAAAGTTGTAAGTCCGACGTTCGCGTTCGGGAAATGGT
>JAGLIU010000035.1 GCA_023142805.1 Candidatus Omnitrophota bacterium
AGGAATCTGGAGTACTTGAGATCTCCTTGTTAGAGTCATCGTTCGCTTAACTACCTTTGAAAAGCCCCACATACGCTCACTAGAGTCACAGAGTCAATCTTTCTATATTCTACTCCTTTGACTCTCTGACTCTTCCTGACTCTTTCTTAACGCATTTCCTCGGACATTACGTCCTCGGTCGGCAGAAACCAATATATGGTGGGTAACCCAAATGTTACGTTTTTGTGCCAGGCACAAAAACGTAACATTTCAAGCGAAGCGCATAAATTGTCCCTATTTTTATTGCCTAATAGGAGAATCAGATTATAATAGGATATTGTTGATTTTGGGATCTTTAACTTGTGAAAGAGGATGTTGTGCTTGAGACCAGAACAGAATTGCCTTTTGACTTTGAATTTAGTGATGAATTTCAAAAAGCGTTTGATCTTTTAGAGACTTCGCGACGGAATATTTTTGTTACCGGTAAAGCCGGAACAGGGAAATCGACCCTGTTGGAATATTTCAGACTTAATACGCGTAAGAATATCGTTATATTGGCCCCGACAGGGGTGGCCGCGATAAAAGTAAGAGGACAGACAATACATTCTTTTTTTAGGTTTCCTCCCAGACTTCTTCAGGAAGAGCATATAAAACGGTTATACATGGACGACTTGATGCACAGGATAGACGTTGTGGTTATTGATGAGGCGTCTATGGTGAGGGCGGATCTATTAGACGGAATAGATCATTCTCTTAGGCTTAATAGAAATGAATTTAATGTGCCTTTTGGCGGTGCGCGGGTGATATTATTCGGGGATCTTTTTCAGCTTCCTCCTGTTGTTAATCGAGAATATGAGAAAATGTTAAATAATCGTTACAAAAGCCCGTTTTTTTTTAGCGCGCGCGTTTTTAAGGAAATGAGACTCAAAACGATCAATCTTAATAAGATCTACAGACAGAAAGACAAAGGTTTTATCGAGATATTAAATAAGGTCAGAGAGAATAAATGCGATAAAGAAGATCTCGCGGATCTTAATGAAAGAGTTTTACCGGATATGGATGAGGCGGAAGGCGTTATAATCTTGACCACGACCAACAGTACCGCCGAGAAGATCAATGTCAAACGGCTTGAACAACTAGCGGGGAAAGAATATATATATTCGGCAGAAATAGAAGGTGTGTTCGATGAGAAGGCATACCCGACAGAAAAGAACGTTCATCTCAAGGTAGGGGCACAGATCATTATGCTGAAAAATGATCCAAAAAAACGGTGGGTAAACGGGACTATATGCGAAATTGTTGAACTTACTGACGGTCTTATTAAAGTGTATGTTGATGGCAGAATTTGCGAAATTCCCAAGATGGAATGGGGGAAAATAAAATATGATTACAATGACCGGACGGGAAGTATCGAAGAAGAAGTTATAGGTAACTTTAAACAGTATCCAATAAAACTGGCGTGGGCGATAACCATACATAAAAGTCAGGGTCAGACATTTGATAATGTCGTTATAGATGTAGGACGTGGAGCGTTTGCCCACGGACAAACTTATGTGGCACTTAGCCGATGCCGGAATTTAGAGGGGATAAGACTTAAAAGACCAATCGCGAAAAGCGACATTATTTTTGATCATCGAATTTATGATTTTATGGATGAGGTGAACAGAGCGAACGATGAGAATGAAATACGATATGAGGTGGAATAAGAAGATATGATAGAGATATACGGACTCACCAAGAGATATGGGGATCAGCTTTTGTTTGAAGAGGCGGCCTTCAATATAAAACAAGGGGAACATATAGGGCTTGCCGGGAGAAACGGACATGGAAAAACTACGCTTTTGAAAATCATAATAGGCGAAGAAGTCGCCGATGAAGGACGTGTCGCTATCCCAAAGAATTATAGGATCGGATATTTGCATCAAATAATAGATTTTACGGAAAAGACGGTACTTCGGGAAGCGTGTAAAGGTTTGCCGGTGGATATGAAAACGGAAATCTGGAAAACAGAAAAAATATTGATGGGGCTTGGTTTCAAAAAAGAAGACTTTGAAAAAGAACCGTGTATTTTTTCCGGGGGGTATCAAATGCGTATAGAGCTCGCGAAAGTGCTTGTGTCTGAACCGGATATGCTTTTATTAGATGAGCCGACTAATTTTTTGGACATTATTTCTATACGCTGGCTTGAAAATTTTCTTAAAACATGGAAAGGCGAATTGATTGTTATCAGTCATGATAGGAAATTTATGGATAGTGTAAGTACGCATATTATAGGTATACATCGCGCGAAAGTAAGAAAAGTCAAAGGCAGCACTAAAAAATATTATAGCGCGATAGAAAAAGAAGAAGAGATCCACGACAAAAGACGTATTAATTCGGGAAAAGAAAGAAAACAAATAGAAGAATATATTTCCAGTTTCAGGGCCAAAGCACGCAGGGCAAAATCGGTACAATCAAGCATAAAACGGTTAAATAAAATGGAAAAATTCGACGCATTGAAAAACATAAAGACGCTTTCATTTTCTTTTAACGCGTCGCCTTTTCGGCCTCCGGTAGTAATGGAAACAAAAAACATTTCATTTTCTTACGATGAGAGTCAGCCGTATTTGATAAATAACTTTTCACTTATGGTTGAAAGAGGCGATAAGATATGTATAGCCGGACCTAACGGAAGAGGCAAGACTACGCTTGCCAAAATTCTTGCCGGAGTATTGGAACCTGCCGAAGGGGATTTAAAAAGTAACCCACAGGTAATGAAAGCGTATTATGAGCAGGGGAATACCGCGAAACTTCATGCGTCGAGTTCTGTTGAAGATGAAGTGCAGGCGTCTCATTCTGGAAAAACCAAGACAGAGATAAGAAGTATATGCGGGGCAATGATGTTTTCGGGGGATGATGTGCTTAAAAAGATATCGGTGCTTTCGGGGGGCGAAAGGAGCAGGGTGCTTTTAGCGAAGACGCTTCTGGTTCCGTCTAACCTGTTGATTCTTGATGAGCCAACCCATCATCTGGACATGGAATCATGTTCGGCATTATTTGAAGCGGTCGAAGAATATTCGGGTGCCGCGATAGTGATCACTCATGATGAGTATTTTCTGCATAAAGTGGCTACCAAGCTCGTTATGTTTATGCCGGATCGGATTATTATTTTTCCCGGGAACTATTCGGAATTTCTTGAGCAAATAGGATGGGAAAATGACGGGGGAGCAAAACCAACGGACAAATTTTCCGCTCAAAAGCCGGGAGGTAACAAAAAAGAAGAGCGCAAACTGCGTGCCGAAGAAAGAAAAATTCATCAGACGACTATAAAACCGCTCGAAACAAAAATGAAAAAATTGGAAAAAAAAATTAATGTTTTGGAAAACAGGCATATTGAGCTGACTCAAAAACTTATAAAAAGTTCCGAGGATCAAAACTCTACCGCGATAGCCGATTTTTCTAAACAGCTCAAAGATATAAAAGTTAAGATAGATGAATTATATGATGAGTTACATCGCGATCTCGAGGAGTACGAACAGATAAAATAAGGAAATGGGGACAGCGCCCTATTATT
>JAGLIU010000036.1 GCA_023142805.1 Candidatus Omnitrophota bacterium
AATAGGGCGCTGTCCCCATTTAATTGTTTATGCGGGAAAGAACAGGTAAACTATACATGTTAAATCTAAAAGGGGGGAGTTATGAACAAAAAAAATTTTATAGTGACAATTATGTGTGTGGGAATATTGGTAACGGCTTTTGGGATTATTGCTGTAGCCCAAGAACAAGATGTAGGTGAATATGCGTATTTATTGGATACGGTATCTAGAGATCCTGAAATCTTGAAAGAGGAAGGTTTGCAGTATGATGTGCCTTCGGACAATATCGAAGGCTATGTCAGGGGAATGAGAGGATTCAACCAAAGGTATCTTCAGGAGAAAATATCGGCAGACAGGTATATAGCGCTTAAAAGGGAACTGATCGAAAGAATGAAGCGATAAAATAAAAAATGGGGACAGCGCCCTATTATTGTTCCAACAAAAACTTAGCTCTCATATGGGCGATTTTATTGGGTTTCAGGGCTACATGTTTAATGGTCTAATAATAGGGCGCTGTCCCCATTTATCGGAGGGTAGTTGAAAGATGAAAGCAGTGATCTTGGACGCGTATAATGTGATACACGCGATACCGTCGCTTATTGCTAAGGCGGATAGGAGTTTACAGGCGTCACGTGAAGCGTTGGCACATTTGGTAATGGCGTGGAAAAGGGCCAATAAATTCAATGGTGAAATATATTTGGTATTTGACGGGAAGGGTGACGTTTTTACCCGAAATCAGACCTCGACAATTGCCGGCGTAAAGTGTTTGTTTACACAATCAGGGGAAGAAGCGGATGATAGGATAATAACAATTCTAAAAAGAGCAAAAAATACGAAGAATATAATCGTAGTTTCGGATGATGGTAAAGTTATCAATGCTTGTAAGGTATACGGGGCCAGCTCCAAGCCTACAGAATATGTTGTTCAAAGAGGGGTCAAGATTTCAGGAACAAGTGGTAAAAAAGCTATGGATGTCTCTACGGAAAAAGCGATAACGGAATTTTACAAAAAAAAGCTGGGGCTATAATGGGTTTGTTTTATAATGAAAAAAGTATGACCTTGTGTTAAAATAGCCCGGATGTTAAAGGAAATATAGAAAACATAGGAGTACGGTACACAATGGCGGACAATTTTATCAGGGAAATAATAGATAGAGACTTGGAGAATGGAAAGAACGAAAAACGGGTACATACACGGTTTCCTCCGGAACCCAACGGTTATTTACATATAG
The DNA here is from genome assembly GCA_023142805.1 of Candidatus Omnitrophota bacterium. Lineage (GTDB taxonomy): Bacteria > Omnitrophota > Gorgyraeia > Tantalellales > Tantalellaceae > JAGLIU01. Next base: position 1,211 of record JAGLIU010000036.1, read on the forward strand.
GGCACGCGAAATCTATTTGTCTGAATTTCGGGCTTGCGGAAATTTATAACGGGCTTTGCAATATAAGGTTCGATGATACGAATCCCGAGACCGAAGATGACGAATATGTAGAATCCATTAAAGAAGATATTAAATGGCTGGGGCTTGATTGGGGAAACAGGCTTTATCACGCGTCGGATTATTTTGAACAGATCTATGCTTATGCCGTAAAGCTGATTGAAAAGGGTAAAGCTTATGTGTGTGATCTGGATCTCGAAAAGATACGTGAGTATCGCGGGACGATAAAAGAACAGGGTAAAGAAAGTCCTTACAGGAACAGGTCCATTGAGGAAAATCTGGATTTATTTGAACGGATGAGAAACGGCGAGTTTGAAGAAGGCGCGTGTGTTTTGAGGGCGAAAATAAATATGATGTCCCCAAATATGATCATGAGGGATCCGATAATTTATCGGATCCGCAAAGAATCTCATTACAGGACGGGGGACAAGTGGTGTATTTATCCGCTGTACGATTTTACTCATTGTTTATCTGATTCTATAGAGGAGATAACACATTCTATATGTACTCTTGAATTTGAGACGAGACGCGAGTTATATGATTGGTTCCTTGATGAGTTAGAGTTGCATCATCCGCAACAGATCGAATTCGCCCGGCTTAATTTGGGATATACGGTTATGAGTAAACGCAGGCTTTTGGAGCTTGTTGATGAGGGGTTTGTTGACGGATGGGATGATCCCAGGATGCCGACATTATCGGGGCTTAGGAGACGCGGATATACGCCGGTATCTATCCGGAATTTTTGTGAACGCATAGGGGTATCGAAATTCAACAGCATTATAGATCTGGTAGTTTTGGAGAATAGCGTTAGAGAAGATCTAAATAAACATGCCGCTCGTGTTATGGGGGTTCTTAGACCGTTAAAAATTGTAATAACCAATTATCCCGAAGATAAAGAAGAAGAGCTTGAAGCGGTCAATAATCCTGAAGATGAGGCCATGGGTGTAAGAAAAGTACCGTTCTCGCGCGAGATATATATAGAACAAGATGATTTTCAGGAAGAGCCGCATAAAAAATTTTTCCGTCTTTCACCGGGAAAAGAAGTAAGGCTAAGATACGCGTATTTTATAAAATGTGAAAAGGTTATTAAAGACGATAAAACCGGAGAAATAAAAGAAGTGCGTTGTACGTATGATCCCGCGACTCGTGGCGGAGATGCCGCGGATGGACGTAAAGTTAAAGGTACGCTTCATTGGGTATCGACGAGACACGCGTATCAGGCGAAAGTGCGTTTATATGATAGCCTTTTTACCAAACGGGATCCGAATGAAGTGGATGAAGGCGAAAATTGGAAATCAAATTTTAATCCCGCGTCACTAGAAACTTTAGAAGAATGTTTTATTGAACCTAGTGTAAAATCCGCCGCAAAGGGTACCCGGTATCAATTTGAACGGCAGGGGTATTTTTGCGTTGACCCTGTCGATTCAGAAGAAGGCAAGCCTGTTTTTAACAGGATAGTGCCACTAAGAGATACTTGGAGCAAGATCCAAATAAAAGCGTAAATTCTCGATCAAATTCGGGATGATACAATAGTTCTTTCAGAAATAACGTCTAAAATAGAGTCGGAAGTCGGAATTCCCATAAAATCTTGTAATAAATTCTTTCAGTAGGTATACTTTGGTAAAAATAGAAATGTAGCTCATATGTTTGTTATGTGCATGTATGTGTACATAGTAAGTATATGAGTTTGTGTCATTATTATAAAGGATGGATAATGGATGAAAATCATATAATGTTCAATCCTGCGGGGGAGCCTTTTCACGCGGAGGAGGAAATAGGTCCGGTTGAGAGTGTCGTGAAAGAAAAAAGATCTTCAATCATGATCAAGTTCGTATTTTGGTTCTTGACCATAGCGCTTCTTCCAATGGCGATATCGGCGTATGTAAGTTATGATAGTTCGCATAGGGCACTCAAAGAAGAGGTTACAAATAGTCTTATAGCGATCGCGAACAACAAAGCTAATCAGATAGAAAATTGCCTTCAGAATAAGAAAGCGGAAGTAGAGCAGTTGGCTCAAATGCCGGATCTTTTTATGGCGATGGAAAAGTATGACGAAGCTTTTTATTCGTATGGGCCGTATACGCATGAATATGTGGAAGTTGATCGTGAATACAGGCCGTTTTTGACGTATTATCAGAAATTGTTCGGATACGATAATGTGTTTTTTGTATCGGATAACGGTGATCTGATCTTTTCTACAATTAAAAAAGATCTCGGAAGGTCGCTTTACGCGCTTGCTCTTGAGGGAGAGCATCAGATCTCGGATATTTTTCTTAAAACGAAAAACAGTCTTCAAGGAGAAGTATCATTGTTTGAACATGACGCGGTAGCAGATAAAACGATCGCGTTTATCTCCGAACCCATATTGAAAGAAGCGGAGTTTGGCGGAATGCTTATAGTTCAGATGAATAATCAGGAAATATCGGATCTTATTAATGATTATTCCGGTATGGGGGAGACCGGTGAAGCTATTATTGTCGGAAGAAAGGAAGCTCAAGCCATCGTTATTACCCCGATAAGGTTTGATCCTGACGCTTCGTTTCGAAGAGGAGCAACTTTCGGGTCCGATAATGGCATAGATATGCAGGCAGCTCTCAGGAAGGAAAAGGGCCACGCGACGCTCATAGATTATCGGGGGATGGCAGTTCTGAGCATCTGGAGATATTTACCTTCGTTTGACCTTGGATTAGTCGTAAAAATGGATACAAAAGAGGTTTTTAATTCCGCGAAGCGTCTTAGAGATCTTTTGGTAAAAATAAGTATGGTACTTCTTTTGATAGTAGCTGTGATCGCGGTTGTGGCGGCAAAAACAATATCCAGTCCTATAAAAGAATTGACGGAAACGTCACGTATTATAGCTAAGGGGGATCTGTCAGCTCGGTCCTATATCGAAACGAATGACGAGATAGGTGAGCTTTCGGAATCTTTCAACTATATGACAGAAAACCTGATAGAAGCCAAGGCAAAAGTTGAGGAAGAAAGAGCCACTGTAGTGGAACAGGCTGGTCTTCTGCAGAAAGCCAATAAAGAGCTTGATAGTTTTGTTTATACGGTTAGCCATGATCTTCGTGCGCCGCTTAGAGGGATCACGGCATTCGCGACTTTTCTGAAAGAGGATTATATGGAGAAACTGGATGCCGAAGGTAAGGATCATGTGAAGGAGATCATTAAAGGCGCGGACAGGATGAACAAGTTCATAGAGGATCTTTTAACTCTTTCAAGAATATCCAGGATAAAGAATCCTTATGAAAAGGTGGATATTAAAAAACTGATCGTAGAGACACAAGAGCGCATAAAATTCGATATTAAAGAATACGGGGTCAAGTTGACGGTTCAGGATACCTTTCCGGTAGTGTATTGTGACAGAATAAAGATAAATGAAGTTTTTTTAAATCTCCTAAACAATGCCATTAAGTATTCTTCCAAGAACAAAAAAGAAAAACCGCAAGTCGAAATAGGATGTGAAGATAAAGGAGATATGTATAACTTTTTTGTAAAAGATAACGGTATCGGTATAGATCCGAAGGATCATGAAAAAGTTTTCGGAATGTTTACAAGAATACAGACCGCGGAACAATTTGAGGGAACAGGCGCGGGACTTGGTATAGTACATCGCATTGTATTAGATCACGGCGGGAAGATTTGGGTAGACTCGGAGTTGGGAAAAGGCGCTGCATTCTATTTTAGTATACCAAAAAACCTGAAAGAACGAAAACAATTGAAAAATAGGGGGGTAGAATGATAGATAAGGTGTTGATCATAGATGATAATGAACAGGACAGAAGAATAATAATCAGATATTTAAAAAGGAACGGTTATGAAAATATCGTTACCGCGGATTGCGGTAATGAAGGTGTGAAAATGGTAAAAGAAGAAAATCCAGATCTTGTTGTTCTGGATACGGTTCTTCCGGATACAATAGGGTTTGATGTGTGCAAAAGAATAAGAGAAGAAGATGGCGGTGAAAAAAAAAGAATAATAATTATGCAGACGGGGGGCATTGATAGTGTGGACGCGATTAGGGCAAAAGAGGTTGGCGTTGATGAATACTGTGTAAAAACATCTGATTGTGGACCGTTATTGGAAGCGATAGAAAAAGTGAAAAAAGCGAAAAAGTCGGAGAAAAATG
>JAGLIU010000037.1 GCA_023142805.1 Candidatus Omnitrophota bacterium
AAAACGTGGGCTACCTCAAAAGGAGCTACTCATTTTACTCACTGGTTTCAGCCACTGACAGGGTCGACAGCCGAGAAACATGATTCTTTTATAGAACCTGATCAAGAAGGCGGTGTGACGTTAAAATTTTCAGGGGAAGAGCTTATTAAAGGGGAACCTGACGCGTCAAGTTTTCCGTCAGGGGGGCTCAGAGCGACTTTTGAGGCAAGAGGATATACCGCGTGGGATCCAACCTCACCGGCCTTTATAAAAGAAGGGGAGAACGGGGCGACCCTCTGTATACCTACAGCGTTCTATTCTTATCATGGTGAAGCTTTAGATAAGAAGACACCTCTTTTGAGATCCGTCGCGGCTCTTTCCAAACAGGTGTGCCGTTTGGCGGAACTTTTTGGTATAGATGCTGAGAACAAAAGGGGGTATGCTACTCTGGGGGCAGAGCAGGAATATTTTCTTATTGATAGGGATTTTTATGAAGCCCGTTTGGATCTTTTGCAGACAGGAAGGACACTTTTCGGTAAAACGCCCGCGAAACATCAGCAGATGGACGATCATTATTTTGGGGCGATCAAGACCCGTGTGATGTCTTTTATGGATGAATTAGATCGTGAACTTTGGAAAATGTGCATTCCTTCGAAGACACGTCACAATGAGGTTTGTCCGGCTCAGTTCGAGATAGCACCTGTCTTTGAAGAGCAAAATTTAGCGGTGGATCATAATATGATAACCATGGAGATACTCAAGAAAGTCGCTGAAAGATATGATCTTGTCTGTCTTATGCATGAAAAACCTTTCGCGGGAGTGAACGGATCGGGTAAGCATAATAACTGGTCAATTGTAGGACCTGACGGTAAAAATTGGCTTTCTCCCGGGGATAATCCTCATGAGAACGCGAAATTTCTTACGATAATATGCGCGCTTATGAAAGCGATAGATACTCACGCGCCTATGTTAAGAGCGGCGGTAGCAAGCGCGGGTAATGATCATAGGTTAGGGGCGAATGAAGCACCTCCGGCCATTCTTTCCATATTTCTGGGGGAACAGCTTTATGATATTATCGAACAGATAGAACGGGGTGGAGCTACGGCGTCAAAACAGACATCTCCGCTGGAGATCGGTGTAACATCGTTGCCTGATCTGCCGAGAGATGTTACCGACAGGAACAGAACGTCTCCTTTTGCCTTTACCGGGAATAAGTTTGAATTCCGGGCGGTGGGATCTAACCAGAGCTGTGCCGGTGCTAATATTGTGCTTAATACGATTTTTGTTGACGCTCTGGATCAGATCTGTACGCAACTGGAAACAGATTTAAGAGGCGGTAAAGATTTTAATGAAGCGTTGCAGGTTATTCTTCAGGATATAGTTAAAAAACATAAAAGGATACTTTTTAACGGGGACAATTATACCGAAGAGTGGCACGCCGAAGCTAAGAGGAGAGGCCTGCCGAATCTGGAGAATACGCCGGCGGCGATAGCGGCTGTCAAGGAAAACGAAGCGATAATCTCTGTTTTCGAAAAACATAAAGTCCTTTCAAAAGTAGAATTCGCGGCAAGAAACGAAATATATGAGGAGCAGTATAACGCTACTATAGAGATAGAAGCCGGTGTCGCGATCACCATGGTAAAGACGGAGATCATTCCTGTCGCTTTGGAGTATCAGTCGATGCTTGCGGGGACTATTTCCGATGTTGTTGATGCCGCGGGGTGTAAAGTTCCTCACACTGTAGAACTTTTAAAAGAAATTTCTGCTGAAACGGAAGAAACTTTAAAAAGGGTAAAGGACTTGGAGGAAGTTGTCGAGTCCGGTAATGTAGGGGAAATGATAGTCTGTATGAAGGCACTTAGAGCGCCGGTAGACAAATTGGAAGGTCTTATTCCTGATGATATATGGCCTTTGGCGTCGTATACGGAAATGTTGTTTCTGTAAGGTGACGTAAAAGACGAAGAATTATGACAAATATGTATATAACCCGCGACTATGGGAAGGAAAGAAGAAATGCCCGCTAGAAGAAAAAACTCGGATAAAAAATATCTTGAAACTATGATAAAGATCAGCAAAGCGATAACAAGCGATCTTTATCTTGAGGATATCTTGAAATTGGTAGTTAAACTTACGGCCAGTGTTATGGGAGCTAAAATATGCGCTTTGTGGCTTCTGAATGATGACTCGAAGGAACTCAAAATAGGAGCGACACAGGCTATGAGTCCGGAGTATTTGAAAGAAAGAGTGATTAAAATTGGCGAAGGGATCGTCGGGTTGGTAGCTAAGAACAGGGAACCGATAGTCATCAAAGATGTCGCTACGGATGAGCGCTATAAGGAAAAAACCTTGGCTAAAAAAGAGGGCCTTGTTTCTATGCTCAGTGTTCCGATGTTGGTCAAAGACAAGATCATCGGAGTGATAAATATATATACTGTTGAACCTCAGGATTTCACAAAAAGTGATATAGATCTGTTGAGCGCGGCGGCTAACCAATCAGCGGTGGCTATAGAAAACACTGAACTTATGGTAAAAACCAAGGTTATCCAGGAAGAGCTGGAAACCAGGAAAAAAGTGGAGAAAGCCAAAGGTGTTTTGATGAAAGAACAGGGGTTTTCCGAAGATGAAGCGTTTAATACAATACGGAAAGCTAGTATGAACAGGCGCGTTTCGATGAAAGCTATAGCGGAAGCTATAATTCTTTCTTTTGAGATAAGTAAAGGGAGTAAAAAATAGTATATTGCTAAGATAGCAATGTAGTGGTTCAATAGTAGAATCGTTTTCAGGTATTGTCAGCTCTTTTTACGCGTGAAAAGCTCAGGAAAGAGAGTTTTTACTCATTGTGGAGTGGAAAGTTGGTCTGAGTTTATGTGTTATAGGTCTATTGGAGAGGTAAAGAAGCCTTAAGGGGGTAGGGGGAATACTCACATAAGGTTTTTTTATTTTAAAGCCGAGGAATAGTTCATTTAATTAGGAGTTGATATGATAAAGAACCAGGAGAAGATAGACGCGTTATCTGTTGATGCCGAAGAGGGGAAACTTTACGAGAAGGTGATAAGTGACACGGAAGATATCTTGATCAAGAAAGTGCTTAAACTATCTTTTGGGAATCAGACGATCGCCGCCAAGTTGCTGGGTATTAACAGGAATACCTTGAGGACAAAAATATGTAAACTGAGCATTGACGTCAAGGGTTTTAAAATATAAATAAAGGAAATTATGAGTTTTAAACATTTTCCAAAAAAACAAGGACTTTATGATCCGCGGTTTGAACATGATAGCTGCGGAGAAGGGTTTGTCTGTAATGTTAAGGGCGATAGGTCTCATGATATTATTGTTAAGGCCATAAATATTCTTGAGCATATGAGTCATCGCGGATCGGTAGGGGCGGATCCTAAAACAGGGGATGGTGCCGGTGTTTTGCTTCAGATGCCTCACGAGTTTTTTCAAAAAGTTACAAGAGATTTAAATATGGAGCTTCCGGATGAGGGCGGATACGGTATGGGTCTTGTGTTTTTGCCTCAAGATAAAAAAAACCGGGATTTTTGCGAAAAAACTTTTCGCGAAATAATCAAAGAAGAAAATCAAACCTTTCTAGCCTGGAGGAAAGTGCCTGTAGATGACTCTATCATCGGTAAGGGAGCCCGGGAAACGCAACCGGTTATTAAGCAGATATTTATTAAAAAGTCCGAAGATCTAAAAGATCGTATGGCTTTTGAACGTAAACTCTATGTTATCAGACGTCGTATAGAAAAAGAAGTTGCCGCGTCTTCGATCGCGCAAAAATCATTTTTCTATATAACGGGACTTTCTTCACGCACAACGGGTTATAAGGGTCTTTTGACGCCCGGGCAGGTAAAAGATTATTTTATAGATCTTAAAGATGAAGCGATGAAAAGCGCGTTGGCGCTTGTTCATTCCAGGTATAGTACAAATACCTTTCCGACATGGGATCTTGCTCAACCATTTCGTTTTCTTGCCCATAACGGTGAGATAAATACTTTAAGAGGAAATATTAACTGGATGGCCGCACGTGAAAGTCTCTTGGAAAGTCCGCTTTTTGGAGAGGATATGGAAAAGATAAGGTCGGTTATTGTCCCGGACGGCAGTGATTCCGCTACTATAGATAATGTTTTTGAGTTGTTAGAGCTTTCCGGGCGGAGCCTTCCACACGCGCTTATGATGCTTATTCCCGCCGCATGGGAACAGGATTTCGGGATGGACAAGGCTTTAATTGATTTTTATAAGTTTCACGCGTGTTTTATGGAACCGTGGGATGGTCCCGCGGCTATATCGGTTACAGATGGCACAAGGATAGGAGCTATTCTGGATAGGAACGGTTTAAGACCCGCGCGTTATTTGATCACTAAAGATGATATTGTTGTTATGGCGTCAGAGGTGGGAGTTCTGGACATAGATCCTCGGGATATTAAACATTCAGGGAGATTGGAGCCGGGCAAGATACTTTTTATAGACACGGAAGAAGGCAGGATAATAGAGGACAAGGAAATAAAAGAGATCGTATCCGGGCAACAACCTTACGGAGAATGGCTCAAAGAAAATCTCGTAGAATTGACAAATTTGCCTAAAAGTCAAGTATCCGGAGTTAAGAAACATTGTGATGTGTTGACAGATCTCAAAGCTTTCGGATATACGCGTGAGGATTTAAAGGAAATTATTGTCCCGATGTCCGAAAGCGGGAAAGAGCCTATAGGCGCGATGGGAAATGACGCTCCGCACGCGATTCTTTCCGAGCATCCTCAGGTGATCTATAATTATTTTAAACAACTTTTTGCCCAGGTTACAAATCCCGCGGTGGATCCCATAAGGGAAGAGTTGGTAATGAGCTTAGAGAGTTATGTAGGGCTTCAAAAGAATATTTTAGGAGAAACGCCGGAACATGCTCATAAACTAAGGGTGGATAATCCCATACTTTCTGATGACGAACTGAACAGGATCAGGGATATAAAAGAAAAAGGTTTTAGCACGAAGACTATATCTATAATTTTTGACATAAATAAAGAAAATTCTTTTGAGGAAAGAATAGAAGAGATATGTAATGAAGCGGTGAAGGCTATCGAAAATGGGTACACATTTGTTATATTAAATGACAGAGGTACCGATAGAACTCACTCAGCACTTCCGGCGCTTTTAGCGACAAGCGCGGTTCATCATTATCTTGTAAAAAGATCACTGCGCAGCAGGATAGGTATAATTGTCGAAAGTGCTGAACCAAGAGAGGTTCATCATTTTGCTCTTTTGTTTGGTTATGGCGCGGATTGTGTGAATCCGTATCTTGCTTATAGCGCTATAAAATATCTTATTGAAGAAAAAAGAATAGATCTGGATTTTAAAAAAGCGTTGAAGAATTATTGTAAAGCTGTGGATAAAGGTATATTCAAGGTTCTTTCAAAGATGGGAATATCCACACTTAAAAGTTATAGAGGTTCGCAGATCTTTGAGGCTATCGGGTTAGGGGATGAGATCATAGAAAAATGTTTTGTGGGTACCGCGTCCAGGATAGGAGGCGCGGATATAAAGACTATTGCCGAAGAAACACTCAGGAGGCATAAACAGGCATATCCTGACAATGAGAATCTTCAGACGTCGTATTTATCTACCGGTGGGGTTTATCAGTGGAAAAAGGACGGTGAGTTTCATTTGTGGCATCCGGAAAGTATAGCCGCTTTGCAAGATGCGGTAAGAGCGGATGATTATGTGAGATATAAAGAATTCGCGTCGATAATAAACGATCAGTCAAAAAGCCCCACGACATTGAGAAGTTTACTTAAATTTAGACCCGGCAAGAGTATACCGATAGAAAAAGTAGAATCCGAAACAAAAATATTTAAGAGGTTCGCGACAGGCGCTATGAGCTTTGGTTCTATATCCAAAGGAGCACATGAAGCACTGGCTATCGCGATGAATCGTCTCGGTGGTAAATCTAATACTGGTGAAGGTGGTGAAGATGCGGCGCGTTTTACACCGATGGAAAATGGTGATTCAAAACGTTCTGCTATCAAACAGATCGC
>JAGLIU010000038.1 GCA_023142805.1 Candidatus Omnitrophota bacterium
GCGGTGATGATTTTGATCAGAAAATAATTGATTGGATAGCTGATGAATTTAAAAAAGAAAATTCCGTAGATCTTCGTAATGATAAAATGGCGTTACAACGATTAAAAGAAGCCGCTGAGAAAGCGAAGTGTGAGCTTTCATCAAACATGCAGACTGAAATAAATTTGCCTTTTGTGACCGCGGATGCCACAGGTCCTAAACATTTGACATTAACACTTTCTAGAAGCAAGATGGAACAGCTTGTGGAAAATCTTGTTAACAGAACGAAAGCGCCGTGTCAACAGGCGCTTAAAGACGCCGGATATTCGGCAAGTGATATTGATGAGATAATACTTGTTGGTGGTCAGACACGTATGCCTAAAGTACAGGAGATAGTTAAAGAAATATTTGGTAAAGAACCTCATAAAGGCGTGAACCCTGACGAAGTTGTAGCTATAGGAGCCGCTATACAAGGGGGAATTTTAAGCGGGGATGAAGGATTATCTGATGTTGTTCTTTTAGATGTTACGCCTCTTTCTCTGGGGATAGAGACTTTGGGTGGTGTCATGACGCGGCTTATAGAGAAAAATACCACTATTCCTACGAAAAAAAGCCAAATATTTTCAACAGCCGCGGATAATCAAACAGCTGTTTCTATACATGTACTTCAGGGTGAGAGGGAAATGTCGGCAGGAAACAGGACACTTGGAAGGTTTGATCTTATTGGTCTTCCACCGGCTCCGAGAGGTCTCCCTCAGGTAGAAGTAACGTTTGATATTGACGCTAACGGTATAGTTCATGTTTCCGCTAAAGATAAAGCGACAGGCAAAGAGCAGTCTATAAGAATAGAGTCATCAAGCGGTTTGTCAAAAGAAGAGATAGAGAAGATGAAACAAGAAGCGAAAGAACACGAAGCGGAAGATAAAAAGAAAAGGGAACTTATTGAGACAAGAAACCAGCTTGATACGTTGATATACGCTACAGAAAAGGCCGTAAAAGATTATGGTGATAAGATCACTGATGATGAAAAGAAAAACATAAGTGAGGCCGGTGAAAAGGCCAAGAAAGTTTTAGAGTCTGAGGATATAGAAGCGATCAAAAAAGCTCAGGAAGAACTTGGCAAGGCCAGTCATAAATTATCAGAAGAGGTTTATAAACAGGCGCAAGCCCAGGCGCAAGCTGAACAGCAGGGGAAGCAGGCAGGTGGAGAGCAAGGTGCCGGGGACGGGCAGGATAGTCAGTCCACTAATGAGAAAAAAACAGATGAAGATGTTGTTGACGCGGATTTTACCGTGGATGAAGATAAAAAAAATAAGGAATAGGGTTTAGGGTCAGGGGGCGAGGTCAAGATGTTTTTAGTTCATCAGACCTCTAGCTTATGACCTTTGAGCCTAAGTTTATTATGGCTGATTATTACGAATTACTTGGTGTTACCAGAGATGTTTCCGCTGAAGAGCTTAAAAAATCTTACAGAAAGCTCGCGGTAAAATATCACCCGGATAAAAATCCCGGGGACAAAGAAGCTGAAGAGAAATTTAAAGAAATATCACATGCCTATGAGACACTAAGCGATCCTCAGAAGAAACAGCAGTATGACCAGTTTGGGGAGAATGCGTTCCAGTCCGGTGTCGGTGGAGGAGGCTTTGAGGGTTTTCACGATCCGTTTGATATTTTTCAGGATGTTTTTGGCGGAAATGTCGGTGATATATTCGGAGGGATGTTCGGAGGGGGAAGAAGCGGTCGTATGGGGCCAAGAAGAGGCAGAGATCTTGAGTATACGCTTCAACTGGATTTTTTTGAAGCGATAAAGGGTACCGAAAAGAAAATAAAAGTGCGTAAATACGAAACATGTGATGTTTGTTCCGGAACAGGCGCGAAACCCGGCACAGGGAAAACTACTTGTACGCTTTGTGGCGGAAGAGGGCAGGTAAGTCAGTCAAGCGGATTCTTTAGTGTTTCCCGTACATGTACGAATTGCGGTGGACATGGAGAAGTTATAAAAAATCCTTGCGGGAGTTGTTCCGGAAGAGGCAGAAAAGAGGCTTTAAAGAAGATAGCGGTTACTATTCCTCAGGGAGTAGATACCGGAGTGAGATTGCGTATATCGGGAGAAGGAGAAGCCGGACAGAACGGCGGGTCGTATGGAGATCTTTATGTCGCGATCGCGGTGAAGGATCATAAATTTTTTACACGCCGGGGATATGATCTTTTGTGCATGGTTAAGGTTTCTTTTACGCAACTGGTTTTTGGAGATGAAATACAGGTTCCGGGTGTGGTTGAAAAGGTGAAGATGATCGTGCCGGCGGGGACAAAGACAGGACAGGTATTTAGATTGAACGGTAAAGGTGTGAAACGTCTGGATGGACGCGGTCGGGGGGATCAGCTTGTTAAGGTGGAAGTAGAGATCCCGACAAACCTTAATTCGTATCAAAAGAAATTATTGAAAGAGTTTGAAATAAGTATAGGAAAGAAAACGGAATCTAAAGAAAAAAGTTTAAAAGATAAAGTTAAGAAGATCTTTAAATAAAAATAGAAAAATTAAAATTGAAAACGTAAAAGTGAAGAAGTTAGAATGAAAGATCGGGTTTAAGATCTTTATCGTCTTGAATGACCAAGGATGGAATTATTTTGGGATGATACGATGGGAGGGGTAATGCCGACATATGACTATAGATGTGAAAAATGCGAAAATGAGTTTCAGATGTTTCAGAGCATGACGGACGAATCGGAAAAAAAATGTCCTGAATGTGAAGGTAAAGTTAAACGGTTGATTTCTTCCGGTGCCGGCATTATTTTTAAAGGCAAAGGGTTTTATCAAACAGATTATAAATCATCAGGGTCACAGCCAAAGCCGGATTGTGGCAAATCCGATACGTGTTCTGGGACGGATACATGCGGGAAATAGTCGTTCTGGATCCTTTGATGATATTCTGTATGTTTGGGATCAAACAGGGCGGGTTTAAAGGAGCGTAATATGGATTGGATCAAAAGTGACAAACCTATATTCAATTGGGTGCCGACATTGATATGGATAGCTGTAATATCGCTATTTTCAACCTTGCCTCTTGAACCTCAATTTCCACTTACAGTAGGGTATTTTGATAAATTAGCTCATTTTTTTGAGTATACCATACTATCAATTTTAATAAGCCGCGCTTTTTATCGACAAAATCGTAATTGTGTGTATAGGAGTTTGCTATTTACGTTGATATTAAGCGGGGGATATGGTATTGTAATGGAACTTATACAGCTATATGTCCCGGGAAGGGAAGCTAGCTCAATAGATGTGATATTTAACTTTATCGGCGCGTTAACAGGTGTAATTCTAAGCAAGGTTGTATTATGGCAGAAATAAGACCTTTTCGAGGGTTATTGTATAACGGAGAAAAGATCAAGGGAGATTACGGGTCTGTTATGGCTCCGCCTTATGATGTTATTTCTGATGAACTTCGCGATCAATTATACGAAAAAAGCGAATACAACATTATAAAGCTTATTTTGGGCAAGACCCGCGAGACAAACGGGACAAAAGAGAATTGCTATACGCGTGCTAAAAAACTATTCCAACGATGGCAGGAAGAAGACGTTCTAAAAAAAGATGAGACGGATTCTATTTATATCTATGTCCAGGAATACGTATATAAAGACAAGAAGTGCCGCAGAATAGGGTTTATGTCGCTTATGAAGATAGACGATTCTGTTCTTCCTCATGAATATACGCTTTCAAAACCAAAAAAAGATAGGATGAGTCTTATAAAAGAGATCAAGGGTAATTTAAGTCCTATATTTTCGTTATATGACGACAAAAACGGGAAAATAAAAGAAACATTGAAGGAAAGTATATCCTTTTCAGATCCGATCATAGATATAGAGTCTGACGGACAAAGACATATGTTATGGCGTTTTTCAGATCAGGAAAAGATCAAAACTATTATAGACGAAATGTCCGGGGACAACACTTTTATAGCGGATGGACACCATCGGTACGAAGTGGGTAGGATGTATCGTGATGAGATCAGCAAAGAAGAAGGATATAATGGAAATGCTGATCATATTATGATGTATTTTACCGATCTTTCGGATAATGATAATCTTACAGTTGTGGGAACTCATCGTGTGATCAAAGAAATGCCAAAAACAGATTCAAAGGAAATGATCGAAAAATTTGAGGAATTTTTTGAACTGACCGAATGCGACAACTTGAATAATCTTACAAATATGCTTGAAGATGAGCTTGATACACCGCATTGTTACGGATTTTTATTAAAGGGACAGTATTTTTTCTTGAGACCCAAAGATAGTAAAAGACTCAAGGGGCTTATAATCGAGGATAAATCTGATAAATGGAAAGAACTGGATGTTAGTATTTTACATTCTTCCGTATTTGATAAGGTGTTGTCAATAGATGGCTCCGAAGGAAATATTGTTTATGTCAAAACTCCTGATAGCGCCGAATCTTTAGTGGAAGGCGGGGAGTGTGACGCCGCGTTTTTGCTCAATCCTACCAGGGTAAAGCAGCTTAAAGCTGTTGCCGAACTGGGAGAGATGATGCCGCAGAAGTCTACTTATTTTTTTCCGAAATTGTTAAGCGGACTTGTGATGAATAAGTTTGAAGAGTAAGCTGATAATTAGTAGTTAGCGGTTAATGATCCGTAGTTTGTAGTTTTGAGCGGACCTTTGAGTTTTTGTTTAATGTTAACGCTAAAAGCTTTACCAACTATTGATCATTAACTATCAACTCTGAACTTTGAATTTAACAATTAATAAATGAGGGAACTGATGGCTTTTTTCACGAAAAAACCTATATTTTTTAAGAAAAAGAAGAAAGATGTAAGTGATGTTCCGAGCGGGTTATGGACAAAATGTCCCGAATGTGGTGAGTTGCTTTACAGTAAAGCGCTTAATGATAATTTGAAAGTGTGCATGAAATGTGATTATCATTTTAGGATGGGTGCTCATGAAAGAATAAACTCTGTCGCGGACAAAGGGTCTTTTAAAGAGATGTACAAAAATATGGTGAGCGGGGATCCTCTAAAATTCAAAGGGCCTAGTGACTATCCAACCAAAATACAAAGGGATCAAAAAAATACGGGTTTGAAAGATGCTGTTGTAGTGGGGGAGTGTTTTGTAAATAATGTTAAGGTGGCTTTGGGAGCGACGGATTCTCGTTTTATAATGGGGTCCATGGGATCGGTGGTCGGAGAAAAGATAACTCGTTTAATAGAGTTCGCGGACAAAGAAAATATACCTTTAGTTATTATTTCAGGTTCCGGAGGCGGAGCCAGGATGTATGAAGGATTGTTTTCATTAATGCAGATGGCTAAGACTTCCGCGGCATTGAATAGGTTAAACAAGAACGGTGGTGTTTTTATATCGGTGCTGACTAATCCTACCATGGCAGGGGTTATGGCTAGTTTTGCGTCATTGGGCGATTTAATAATTGCTGAGCCGAAGGCCTTGATAGGATTTACAGGGCCCAGAGTTATTCGTCAAACTATCAAACAGGATCTTCCTGAAGGATTCCAAAGTTCTGAATTTCTCGTGAAACATGGTTTGATCGATATGATCGTGCATAGGTCCGACCTTAAAAATGATCTTTCAAAATTGTTTGGATATATGAAAAAATCAGTAAAACTTTAGTTTTTGTTCCCGGAGAAGATATGTCGGGCGAATAAAACATTGACAATTTTGTGTAGGTATCGTTATAATAGTAAAAATTTCATCTATAGCAAGGACGGTAATATGGCTCAAGTTAGTCTAAAGAATGTTGTTAAAACTTTTGATGGTGGCGTTACTGCCGTTAATAATGTCAGTTTTGGGGTTAACAATAAGGAATTTGTGGTTTTGGTAGGTCCATCCGGATGTGGAAAATCTACTACCCTAAGGTTGATAGCGGGTTTAGAAACAGCCACAAGCGGAAGTCTTTTTATAGGGGATCGCCGTGTTAATAGTGTTCCTCCAAAAGACAGAGATATAGCCATGGTTTTTCAGAATTACGCGTTGTATCCCCATATGACGGTCTACAAGAACATGGCCTTTGC
>JAGLIU010000039.1 GCA_023142805.1 Candidatus Omnitrophota bacterium
GATAATAATAAAAACATGAAGGTTGAAAAAGTTGATTCTCTAGAGACTTTATTCATTGATACTATCGAAAAAGTTGAGATAATTTTCGGGTCTGAGGGAGCATACCGAAGATGGCTACCAGAAAACAGGAAATGGAAGCAGCAGATTTCAGCTCCTTTATTTGATGCACAAATGTTTGCATGCTATAAAAAGGATAAGCAGCAAATCATAGCAAATAAAATAAATATCCTAAAAGAATATAAAAAGCTGTTCACTGCTGACTATGATTTTATTGATTCAATAGAATCGTCGACAGCATCTCCTAATAGGTTCTTGTACCGAACAACAAAACTGAATGAAATAATCGAAAGATATATTTAATAATGGGTACTGCATTGGATCAGTTCAAAGAGTCTTTGGCGTTGGCTGTTGCTCTCAAAAAACTTGAAAGAGATAAGTTTCCAAACACTCCAAACCTTAAACAACAGCCTTTTGTCAAAGGATTAAGAGGTGGGGCGGCGGTGCTAATGGTTGCTGCCTTTGAATTCTTTTTAAGAAATTTATTTGAAGAAAACATATCAAACCTTAACACCATTCCGGTATCAATTGACTTTAATAAACTCCCTGACAGAATGAAAGTGACAACAGTGTTTAATGGATTAAAAAGAGTTATGAACGGGCCATTGTATGAAGAAAAGTTGCCAAAAACGGGCCGGATTAATGATGTTATATCTGCGGGCAAGTTACTAATTAATGAACAAATTGATCCGGAGA
Source organism: Candidatus Omnitrophota bacterium (assembly GCA_023142805.1). GTDB lineage: Bacteria > Omnitrophota > Gorgyraeia > Tantalellales > Tantalellaceae > JAGLIU01. Next base: position 754 of record JAGLIU010000039.1, read on the forward strand.
CATTCTCTGAAACAGGGAGCAATCCAAATGGCAATACAGTAAAGGAAAAATTTAAACAAGTTGGAATTGAGGATATATTTGGAAATATAAAAGCATCTTTTGAAGTTAAATGGAAAAACCCTGTAGCACACGATTTTATAAAGAGTAAACTTGACAACATTGTAAGAACAAGACATGTAGTGGCACATACTGCAGATACTTTGAATATTTCAAGGAAATCACAAAACGAATCATTCAGATTTGTGAAAATACTTGCCGAACTTCTTGAAAAGGAACTTCAAAAGCATATAAAAGATATTAAAAAGAATGCTAAGAAATAGAACACATAACCCACTGTATGCACATGAATGCTCACCCGCAGGAATGATTTTGGTTTTTAATTAGTTTTGAGTCTGCAAATGATTATTAGATAAGCTAGCACATTACAGAGCTATCATCAGTGATTCAATCGTTATCTAAAAACTTCAATAGTAAATCATCAATTTAAGCAATTATCAATTATATTTAGTAGCAGGTGTTCTCAATAACGGAGATATACATTTATCACCCTCAATAACTGGAAGATACTGTCATTTCTGACAGGTGTTTTTTCACAGAGACTTCTATAATAATTTTTAGGAAAAGGGGTTTGCCCTTGAAAATGGAATTCTGGCAGGAAAGATTGAAAGTTAGGAAGCGCGAAAGTGGGAAAGCGGGAAGGAGTAAAGAACCGTTCCAACTATTTGAGCCGCTTGAACCGTTCAATACTTTTTAATGCTGAATCCGAGCCGTTCGATACTTTCTCTTACAATCTCTTTAAATTTTTCTTCATCAAGTTCTAAACCGGAAGGGTTGTATTCAATAGCTACACTATCATTGTTTTTTACACTGACTGACTGCACGCCTTTCATTTTGCCTATAAATTTTTCAACTCCCAGCACGCAATTATGACAG
>JAGLIU010000004.1 GCA_023142805.1 Candidatus Omnitrophota bacterium
GAGTGTTGATTCAAAAGAATTGGTGATAAAGAATAATCCGGAAATTATTTTTCATCTCGCGGCTGACGCGTATGTTCCAAATTCTTTTGATCATCCTATAGAAGTGATGGAAACAAACGTTATAGGAACATTGAATATGCTGCATGCTGTCAAAGAGGGGAAAGGCATAAAACGTATTATTTGTACTTCGTCCAGTGAGATATATGGGATGACTATAGGCGGATCAATAGATGAAGATCATCTTCTTTATCCATCATCACCTTACGCGGCAAGTAAAGTAGCGGCGGATAAGTATTGTTATTCTTACTGGAACACTTACAATCTTCCCGTAGCCGTAATAAGGCCTTTTAATACTTATGGTCCCAGACATACTTATGATGTTATTCCTAAGTTTATAGATGTCGCTCTTAAAGGAAAAAAACTTACCGTACACGGTACAGGCAGACAATCCAGAGATTTTACCTATATAGATGATATGGTAGACGCGTTTATGCTAATGGGAAGTCATGAGAAAGCCGTGGGGAAAGCGGTAAATTTTGGAACGGGTGAGGCTATAACCGTAAATTATATAGCGAAAAAAGTAAAAGAATTGACGGGTTCTAAAAGCGCTATTATACATACAAAAGACAGGGCAGCACAGGTTCCAAAACTTTTATGCGATTATTCTTTAGCGAAAAAACTTTTTGGATGGAAACCGAAAGTGTTTATAGACGAGGGTTTAAGGAGGAATATAGAATGGATGAAAAACAGCCGGATATAAAAGTACACTCTACAGCTATAATTTCGGATGGTGCCAAAATCGGTAAAGGTACTATTATTTGGGCATATGTTCAGGTTATGGACGGAGCGGAAATAGGTGAAAATTGTATGTTGGGTAACGGAGTTTTCATTGATAGGGGAGTGAGAATAGGAAACAATGTTAAAATTCACAATAAGTCTTCTATATATAACGGTACGATAATTGAAGATAATGTTTTTATAGGTCCGCATACCTGTTTTATTAACGATAAATATCCCAGGCATGATACTACTAGAGATCTTCAAGGCATTTTTTGGAGAGTAGGTAAAGATTCTTCTATAGGTGCCAATGTAACGGTGCTTTCGGATGTAAACGTAGGATCAAATGTTACCATTGGAGCAGGTTCGGTAGTAACTAAAAATGTGCCTAATAACAGCATATGTTATGGTAATCCGGCGGTGGCTAGGGAGTCAGGGAGGTAGAGTAGCAAAGAGTCAGAGAGTCAGAGAGTCAAGGAGTCAGACGAGTGGGGGATAGAAAGATTGACTCTGTGATTCTAGTGAGCGTATGTGGGGATTTTCAAAGGCAGCTAAGCGAACGATGACTCTAACAAGGGGAGCTTAGTATTACGGAAATACGATGAAGGGGTTAAAAGGACGGTCGAGTGGATATTAGAGATAAGAAGAATAAAGGGTATAGAAAACTTAAAGTATGGGAAAAAGCTCATAATTTTGCGGTTGAAATATATAAAATAAGCAAAAGTTTTCCAAGAGAAGAACTGTATGGTTTGACTTCGCAGATCAGAAGAGCATCTTTTTCTGTCCCTGTAAATATAGTCGAAGGAAACGCGAGTAATAGCAGAAAAGAATTTTTAAATTTTCTTAACATTGCTAATAGATCTCTTGTAGAGACCGAATACCTTTTAGAAATTTTGTTAGAAATAGAGATGTTAAATAAGGATAATTATTTGAAACTTGAAGAATTAAGATCAGAAGTCGCTGTAATTTTAATTTCATTTATAAAGGGAGTAAAAAATAAGGGATAACCAGAAAGATATATTGACATATCTGATTCTCTTGACTCTTTGACTCTAATATAGCTTTAAACTCAAACACGGAGGTCTAATGCTGAGTAATGACGCGATAACCATGGCAAAGAAGTGGGTGATGGATTCGGGAATACAAAATGATAAAGGGTATAATCGTGGTGGTTTTAATTCCTGGTTTGATCTTGAAACAGAGGAGTATCCCTATGTTTATTCTGAAATAACAGGATATGGGATCACTACATTATTATTTCTCCATCGTTTTTTTACCGGGAATTTTGTCGAAAGATCCGTTTTAGCCGCGGATTGGCTTTTGGTTAACGCCTTACACGAATGCGGGGGGGTGAAAACCAGACAGTATCAACATGATATGGAAGAATCTGAATCATATTCTTTTGAAAGCGGGAATATATACGCGTTTGATAACGGTATGGTGTTATATGGTCTTGTAAACTTATATAAAGAATGCGGCGAGAAAAAATATCTGGAATTCGCTAAAAAAATAGCGGATTTTTTAATTAGAACAATGCAAAAAGAGGATGGTCTTTTTTATGCTTCATATAATCCTGAGACAGAAGAGAAGGAAGATGTTTTCTTGAAATGGTCTTCACAAAGCGGGAGTTATCACGCGAAACTGGCTCTGGGATTTACCGATCTTTTTGACGTTACTAAAGATGATGTTTACAAAGATGCCGTGATGAAGCTTTGTTACGCGTCGTTGAAGTTTCAAGATTCAAACGGAAGATTTATAACTTCACATGAAGATGAAAGTACGCATCTTCATCCACATGCTTATTCAGCGGAAGGTCTTTTATATGCCGGGATATATTTTGGGAATGAGGAGTTTATCTTATCAGCGGAAAAAGCCGTAGTATGGGCTTTGAATAATCAGAGGCAAGATGGAGGAATCCCTAAAAAATATAATAACGGTAATTTTGTTGAGTTATATAGAACTGATATACTTTCACAAATTTTAAGATTAGCCTTAGTATTACAGAAATTGGGTAGGCTGGATAAAAAATATGTACAAAGTATAAAAAAATTAAGAGAAAAATTGATAACTTTTCAATATAGCGGGGATGATTCTCAGTCAGGGGGATTTTATTATGGGTTTACCTTGGATGGTGCTAAGAAAAAACATATAAATTCATGGTGCAGCATGTTTGCGCTTCAGGCATTGATCCTGTATGAGAGTCAGGGAGTTAAAGAGTCAAAGAGTCAAAGAGTCAGAGAGTCAGGGAGCAGAGAGTCAGATTTGACAAATGAATTTCAGAAAACATGAATAGTAGATACGAAACAGTTATAGGGCTTGAAGTGCATGTTCAGCTGAATACCCGAACAAAGATATTTTGCGGTTGTTCGACGGTTTTTGGTGCCGAACCGAATACTCAAGTTTGTCCCGTATGTTTGGGGCTTCCGGGTGCGCTTCCCGTATTTAATAAGAAGGCGTTTGAATTCGCTATAAAGGTCGCGATAGCGCTTGGATGTGAGATACAGAAAGTGGTTAAATTTGATCGGAAAAATTATTATTATCCTGATCTTCCAAAGAATTTTCAGATCAGTCAATATGATATGCCTATCGCTTTCAACGGGTCTATAAACATAAAAACATCGGCTGATAAGATCAAAAAAATAGGTGTAACACGCGCGCATCTCGAGGAAGATGCCGGAAAACTTATTCATGATGAAAATAAGCCTTTTAGTTATGTTGATCTGAACAGAACAGGTACGCCGCTTTTGGAAATAGTCTCGGAACCGGAGATGTTCTCTTCTGATGAAGCGTATGAGTATTTGACCAAATTAAAACAGATAATCAAGTATTTAGATGTTTCGGATTGCAATATGGAAGAGGGCAGCCTGCGATGTGACGCGAATATTTCTTTAAGAAAAAAAGGGGAAGATAAACTCGGAACGAAAGTAGAAATAAAAAATCTTAATTCTTTTAAGGCTGTGAGGGACTCTCTTTTGTTTGAAGTGGAAAGACAGCGGGATAAACTGGATTCCGAAGAATCTATAATCCAGGAAACTCGTTTATGGAATGAGAACAAGAATGTTACGGAATCAATGAGGGTAAAAGAAGATGCGCATGATTATCGTTATTTTCCCGAACCGGACCTGGTTCCATTTGAAATTGATGCCAAAATTGTTGAACAGATGAGACAGAATATGTCCGAACTTCCTTCTGAGAAAAAAGAACGATTTTTGGCAAGGTATGAATTGGAAGAAAAGGATGTGGATTTTCTTATTCTGGAGAAAGAAATAGCCGATTATTTTGAAGAGGTCATCTCGGAATATAACAATTCAAAAAGTGTATGCAATTGGATAAGAGGTGAAATCCTGATGCATCTAAAAGAGAAAAGCGTGGGGATCAAAGAATTAAACGTTTTGCCCGGAGTGCTTGCCGGCATAATAAAGATGACCGATGATGGAATTTTAAGCCGTCTTTCGGCAAAAGAGGTTTTAGCTGTTCATATTGACACGGGGCGTTCTCCTGACGAGATAGTCGAGAAAAAAGGGCTCAAGCAGGTCTCGGATACCGGGGAATTGGAGAAGATCGTTTTAGCGGCTATTGCCGAAAATTCAAAGTCTGTTTCTGATTACAAAGACGGGAAAACAAACGCGTTGAGTTTTCTTGTCGGACAGGTTATGAAGAAATCGAAGGGGAAAGCTAATCCGAAGGTCGCGGGAGATCTGCTAAAAAATAAAATGGGTGATAATTGATCAAAAAATACGCGTATTTACGGTTGAAGGGATAAGATGAGATTTACAAAAAGATTTTCAGGGTTAGCGGTCTTAATAACTTTTCTGGCGGTGGGAGTCCTGACCTTTCGAAGTGAAGCGGCAAATTTAATGTTGGATAGCCGTGAATTGTTTCAGCAAATACAACTTTTCGCGGATTCTGTTACGTTGGTGAGCGCGGATTATGTTGAACCCATAAAAGCTAAGGATCTGGTCTATGGGGCGATAAAAGGTATGATGGAAACTCTTGATGGGTATAGTCAGTTTCTGGATCCTGATAGTTTTAAAGATATTCAAGAAGAAACGAAAGGTGAGTTTGGAGGGGTAGGTATAGAGGTTGGAGTTAGAGACGGGATGTTAACTGTGATCGCGCCTTTGGATGATACTCCCGCGGATAAAGCCGGTATTCTTCCGGGGGATATAATCGTAAAGATCGAAGGGGAGGTCACACAGGGGATAATTCTGGATGACGCTGTTAAAAAACTGCGAGGTACTCCCGGAGATATCGTAAATATTACGGTCATGAGGGAGGGTACGGATGAAATTCTGGAGTTTGCTCTTACCCGGGCAGTCATAAAACTTAAGAGCATCAAGGACTCGAAGATCCTTGACTCGGATATTGGTTACATCAAAGTTTTGGAATTTCAGGAAAGGACATCAAAGGATCTTGATCGGGAGATAAAGAAGCTCAGGGATGCCGGCGCAAAACAACTGATTCTTGATCTTAGGAACAATCCCGGAGGACTTTTGGAAGCGGCGGTCAGAACAAGTGACCTTTTTTTTGATAAAGGTCAAATGATCGTTTATACAGAAGGACGCGAACCTTCAACAAAACTGGAGTTCGCGGCAAAAAAAAGATCCGAGTTTAATGATCTTGATTTAGTTGTGCTGGTCAATCAAGGGTCGGCAAGCGCTGCGGAAATATTCGCGGGGGCTATAAAAGAGACTAAGAGGGGCAGAGTAATAGGCGAAACTACTTTTGGAAAAGGATCGGTTCAAACGGTATTTCCACTCCGGGACAATTCGGCTCTAAGGATCACTACGGCGGCTTATTTTACGCCTTCAGGCAAAAGCTTAATGAACAAGGGTGTTGACCCGGATATTTGTGTTGAAAAAAAATCTCAGGAGAAGGTCCGGGAGAAAGAAAAAGACGGTAAGCCGGAAAAATCTGATTCCTGGAAGAATGATGTTTTTATTTTGACGGCTGTACAAGTTCTTCGAGGGGAACATGTTTCCCGTAAAGAACAAAATTAACAATGAGAGTACATATGACAAAACGTCCAATATTTCTTTTTGTGTCTATTTTAGCGGTTCTTTTTGTTGTGGTTCTTTCTGTCTTTCTTGAACAATACGAAAAAACGGAACCTCCTGAAAAATCAGAAATATTACTTTCCTCGGAGGTTACCGTCGCGGTTGTCGAACCGAAAAAAGCATATAGCGCGAAAATGGCGATAATTTTGGACGATTTTGGGTATAATAAAAAAAACCTGGAGGCGATAAAAGAGATCGGTGTCCCGATGGTTCTCGCGATTTTACCGAACACTCCATATGCCGGGCAAGTTGCCAGGTTTGCTAAAGACAATGATCTTGAAATAATACTTCATCTGCCGCTTGAACCGGAAAATGAGACAAAATATCTGGAAAAGGACACTATAAACGCTCAAATGGACGAACAGAAGATTGAAGGCATTATCAATATGGCATTTGATGCAGTCCCATTTGCTGTAGGAGTTTCTAATCATATGGGGTCAAAAGCAACCGCGGATAGATCTCTTATGGCGTTAGTTTTTAATGACATTAAAGATCGGAAAGTATTTTTTCTGGATTCGTTTACATCGGATAATTCTGTGTGCAAAGATGTGGCGGAAGAGACAAAAGTTCCTTATGTGAGAAGGGACATTTTTATTGACAATAAATTGGATGTTGATTATATCGGAAAACAGCTTAAAAAAGCCGAAGAGAGAGCGTTAAAGGATAAAGAAGTTGTTGTTATCGGGCATGACAAGTCGGTGACCGTCAGTGTCCTGGCGGTAAAGATACCATTGATGAAGGAAAACGGTATAAAGTTTGTTAAGCTATCGGATCTTGTATCGGAATTAGAGTAGTTTACAGGATAGAGCTTTATGTATTAATTGTGAGGGAGATAGATCTTTAATCGATTATGATCACTTTAGGGATAGAAACATCATGTGATGAAACGGCGGCAGCGATAGTGGAAAACGGGATAGTGCTATCTAGTGAAGTTTCTTCCAGTGTTCATTTACATTCAAAGTATGGGGGAGTGGTACCTGAGATCGCGTCGCGGTTTCATGTAGAGTATATATCACCTGTTCTGGATAAAGCGCTTTTGGACGCCGGATGTTCTATTTCGGACATCGATCTTGTGGCGGTAACGGATCGTCCCGGATTACCGGGATCAGTGCTTATCGGTAAAGTTTTCGCTGAGAGTATAGGTTTTGCGGCTGAGGTTCCGGTTGTAAAAATAAACCATTTACAGGGTCATGTTATTTCCTGTTTTTTAGGAAAAAGTGCGATGTCAAAATTGGATACGCTTTTTCCTTTTCTTGGGGTGGTGGTATCGGGAGGGCACACGAGTATATACGCTTGTAACGCTATAAATGATTTTTCAATTATTGGAAGAACTCGTGATGACGCGGCAGGTGAAGCTTTTGATAAAGTCGCGAAGATCATGGATATGGGATATCCCGGGGGACCCGCGATCGAAAGAAAAGCAACGGAATTTGATCCGGGATCCGGTCTAATAAAATTTCCTAAGGCGTTGTTACGAGACAAAACTGATCTGGATTTTAGCTTTAGTGGTATTAAAACAGCGGTTATGTATTATTGGAAAGGGTCAAAACCCACGGAGGAAGAGAGGCGCAGAGTGTCATATTCTTTTCAACATGCTGTGGTGGAGACAGTTACAACCAAAATACAACGGGCAGCGGAGAAGACAGGGTTCAATGTTCTGGCTGTCGGAGGCGGGGTAGTTAACAACAATATTTTCAGAAGAAGTCTGGAGGCGATGGCACGCGGGATGTCGTTAGAGCTTTATCTTCCGGAGAAAGATTATTGTTCGGATAATGCCGCTATGATGGCCGCGCTCGGAGAATGTCTACATCTTTGTAGCAGGGTTGAAGGATGAACACATTGTTATAATAATTATGGTTTTTACGATCATTTTCCTATATACTATGATATAAAGTAAAAGGTACAAAGAGATAGGAGAAAAAATATGACTGGGCTTGTGTTGTTATGTCGATTTATTTTGTCCGCGATTTTAGGGGGGCTGATCGGTATTGAACGTGAATTACATGGGTGTGCCGCTGGATTGAGAACTCACATTCTTGTTGGCATCGGCTCTACGCTTTTTATGATAACATCTGTCGGTGTCGCTACTGAATATTCACAACTGGGGGTGGTAGATCCTTCCAGGATAGCCGCGGGTGTTGTTACAGGTATAGGGTTTTTAGGAGCCGGAGCTATAATAAGATACGGGACCTCGGTCCGGGGATTAACTACGGCGGCCAGTATTTGGGCCGTAGCGGCTATCGGCTTAGCTGTCGGGATAGGGATGTATACCGCGGCAAGTATAACGACCGCGATAGCTCTTACGGTACTAATTATTTCAAGAATTGAAGAATTGTCGAATCTAAAAAGACAAGGGAAGCAATTATCAGTTGAATTGTTATCCGGGGCAGAGACCAATATTGATGATGTTAAGAATTTGATAGAAGTTTATGGCGGAAAGATTAAACGCATGGTTCCTAAGAAAGAGGGAGAGGACGGGGAAGTTAAATATGTTTTTTATGTTATACTACCGCGTTTTTATAGAACAGAAGTTGTTTTTGAGATTGGATCTTTTCCCGGAGTGAAAGAAGTACATTGGGAATAACGGGGTTTTGATGAAAAACAGACGAGATGTCTTCGCGGGTCTTAAAAAAGGAGGATATGATGAGAAAAAGAAATACAAAATCCGATTCAGAAGAAAAAGTATTGGATGTAAATGCCAGTATGCAGGGAACCTTACGTTTTGATGATCCTGTAAGATTAAGGATAAATGGTAAATTTGAAGGGACCTTGGATACTAAAGGGGTGCTGATGGTCGGAAAAAACGCTGATATAACCGCTAATATTGTAGGAGAAAACATTTCTGTTTCGGGGCAGGTCAACGGAAACATAAATGCCAGGGTATCTCTTGAATTAGAGTCGACGGCCAAGATAGTCGGAGATATTGAGACTCCGAATCTTTCAATTGTCGAAGGCGCGATATTGAACGGCCGCATAAGGATGGGGAAATCTTCAGGCAAATCTACACCTACTCGTGGTGATTGGATGAATTCCGATCAACTCGCGAAATATTTGGAAGTTGATGAGAATAAGATCGGAGAATGGGCGTCAGGCGGGATGCTTCCGGCCACAAAAGAAAGCGGAAAATGGGTTTTTGAACGCGCGAAGATAGATCAATGGATAGCTGAAGGAAAAGTAGATACGAAGGCTTGATATGACGGAAAAATTGATGACGCTGAAAGAATTGGCGCGGTATCTGGATGTCAGCGAGGAGATCATAACTTTACTCGTTAAGGAGAAAGTTGTTTCCGCGTATAAATTAGGCGGAGAATTGCTTCGGTTCAGAAAAGAACAGATAGACGCTATAAGAAAGGAAATAGACGCCAGGTTAAGTGTGGCGAGCGGGATAGCCTCTAAAAAGAAAAATGGATCTTTAAAAAAGAGGCTTAAAGTCCCGAGTGTCTCATCGGAGAGTCAGACCGTTAAAGAAAAGATATCCGATTTTTTATACTTTTATGATTTTTATGTAGCCGCGGCGATAGTGACTGTAATACTTCTTGTAGTAATTTTTAAAGGATAATGTGTTTCTACGTTTTCTACGTTTGGACTTGACTTTTCCCAGGAAACTATTATAATTAAAACAGTTATTGAAAGGCTCACCACAAATGTAAGGAGTTCCCTTACCGGATTTTAATACAAAAATGCGGGCAATATATGGTATTAGTGTTTCGTATCTCTTGATGTGTGTAGTTCTATTCATTTAATCTAAAATGGCCAAGAAAAATAAAAAAATTTATTTCATTGATGGCAACGCTTTTTGTTATCGAGCATTTTACGCGATAAAGGAGTTAACAACTTCTAGAGGCGTGCCTACAAACGCGATATACGGATTTATTAATATATTTCATAAATTGATCAAGCAAGAGGTTCCGGATATGCTTGTGGCGGTTTTTGATTCTCCAGGAGAGACTGACAGGCATAAAAAATATGAAGAGTACAAAATACATCGTAAACCTATGCCTGACGATCTTGTGGAACAATTGCCGTGGATAAAAAAAGTAGTCCAAGCGTACAATGTTCCTATATATGAGCTTAAGGGCTACGAGGCGGATGATATAATAGCGACTCTGGCCGAACAAGCAAAGGAAAATGATGTTGATGTTACGATCGTGACCTCGGATAAAGACGCGCTCCAACTCGTTGGAGACAAAGTTCAAGTTCTGAGTTCTCACGCGTTTGGAGATAAGGTCTATGGTTCCGGTGACGTTAAAGAAAAATATGGAGTTGGGCCGGAGCTTATGGTGGATCTGATGGCTCTTACGGGGGATACGAGCGATAATGTTCCGGGAGTGAAAGGTATTGGGAAGATTACAGCGAGTAAATTAATTAATCAATATGGCAGTCTCAAAGGAGTGTATGAAAATTTAGAGACACTTTCGTCTTCATCTACAGGGAAGAAACTCTCAGAGAACAAAGAAATGGCAGAGTTGAGTCGTGAACTTGTGGAATTGAACCGTAATGTTCCCGTGGTTTTGGATCTTAATAGAGCAAAGGTAATAGAGCCTGATACAGAAAAACTCGCGGAACTTTACGCTAAATTCGAATTTGTAAAACTTTTAAGAGAAATTACACCGGTCTTGGATGCTCCTACGGGCGAATATAATGAAATTGTTTCGGATAAAGATATTTCAGATTTTTCGGAAAGAGTAAAAAGACACGGCAAATTATGCATGGTTTTATCATTGAAAAGTCCGGGTGAAGAGGGTAGTGGCGCGGCGTTATCTTTTCAAGCGAATAGCCCTCTTTTTATCAGTTTTTTGAAAAAGGGTATTCCTGAAAAAATAAAGGAACTTTTAGAAGATAAGAACATAAAAAAAACCGGATATGATCTTAAACGAGATAAAATAAAATTAAAAAAGTACGGGATATGTCTGGAGGGGATAGATTTTGATGTTATGATAGCGGATTATCTTACAGACCCCGCGAATATATCCTATGAGCTTTCGGCTATAGTAATGCGGCATCTTGGGAGATCTTTTTCGGGAAAGGCGGAAAAAGCATCGGAAATGTGTCAAAATAACCGGATCATTTATGATCTCGCGGACAAGTTGAACGTTATTCTGGAGGAAAAACGGCTTGGCACCCTTTTTACGGGCACAGAGATGCCTCTCGTTGAAATTCTGGCGGAAATGGAAATCGAAGGAGTGACCGTTGATAGAAAATGCTTGAAAGAACGATCTGAGAGTTTGGGGAAAGAACTCGGAAAAATAACTAAAAAGATATATGAACTCGCGGGACAGGAGTTTAACATCAATTCTCCAAAACAGCTCCAGACGGTTCTGTACGAAAAATTAGAGCTTCCTGTTATGAAAAAAACAAAAACCGGGTTTTCGACGGATGAATCGGTTCTACGCAA
>JAGLIU010000040.1 GCA_023142805.1 Candidatus Omnitrophota bacterium
TATCTAAATCCTGTAGATTTGGAACTTCAGAGAGACTTAAGAGTGAACTTGCGGCGGAAATATGTTCGGTTATCGCTTTTTCCGCGGTGCAAAATAATGATAAAGTCGGTATGTTTACATTCACTGACAGAGTAGAAAAATATATTCCTCCGCGAAAAGGATTAAAACACGTACTTCGGGTAATAAGAGAAGCCTTATATAACCAACCGGAAGGTACGGGTACAGATATTAATCACATTCTTGAGCATCTCAATAAAGTGACTACTAGAAGTATGACCACGTTCATTATCTCTGATTTTTTCGCTGAGAATTTTAAGAAGAAATTAGCAATAACAAACAAACGACATGATGTTATAGCTGTTACTATCGCCGATCCGGCGGAATTTGATGTACCGGACGCGGGTATAGTTAAAATGCATGACGCGGAGACAGGGGAAGAGTTTGAAATGGACACATCGGATCCTGAGGCGCGTGAGATATATAGAAGACAAGCTAATGACTTTATGGAAAAAAGAGACATGGTCTTTAAATCCGTAAATGTTGATAATGTCGTTATAAATACGGATAGATCCTATGTGGAACCACTTATAAGGTTCTTTAGAATGAGAGAAAAACGTTTAGCCCGTAGGTGATAGTGTTTATAAACCTTGTTTTGTCGGAGTTTAATTAAGTATGAAAAAAAAGATGTGTACTACGCGATGCGCGATATACGGTTTGTTTTTGTTATCGATCTTTTTTCTGCCAAGAGAGTCCTTTTCTGAAATTGATAAAGAACAAACCATTGAGATCTTTGCTGAAGTTGAGAGCGATATCATCAATATAGGTGATAAGGTAAATCTTGATGTTACTGTCGAAAATATATCGGATTGTGATATTGTTTTTCCTGAAGTTTTAGAAAATACGGTAGATTTTTCTTTTATCGGGTCGGAACCTATAAAAGAGGGTTGGCCGGGGAAGAAAGAAATAGGGCGGCGGTATACCTTAACTATTTATGAGATCGGTACGCATGTTATTCCACCTGTTAAAGCGCGATACAAAAGAATCAACACAGATGAGTGGCAGATCATAGAAAGTTCTCAGATCCCGATAGAAGTTGTGAGTTTGTTAACTGAGGATTCTCAGGACATTAGGGATATTAAAGGCCTGGCTTTTCGGAGAACAAGTATTTTCTGGTACGTGATCCTGTTCTTTGTAGTAACGGGATTATTAGTAGGAGTGGGGTTATTATTGCGCGGGAAGAAAATGGAGCTTAAGGACTTTAAGACGCGGGAATTGAGGCCTGCTCATAAGATAGCATATGAAGAATTAAGACGTTTAAAAGAAATGGATCTACCCAATCACGGGCGGATAAAAGAGTATTATTCCATACTTTCGGATATTGTGAGGCATTACATAGAAAACAGATTTGTTTTACGAGCTCCGGAGATGACTACCGAAGAATTTATGAAGAAAGTCGGGGGGGCAAAGGATTTGGCGGATAGTAATAAGGATCTATTGAAAAGATTTTTGTACCATTGTGATATGGTTAAATTCGCTAAATACGAGCCCACACAATTTGAAATGCTGGACAGTTATAAATTAGCCGGAAACTTTGTGGATGAGACAAGAGTTTTTGAGGAGGATGAAGATGTTAAGGCTGGCTAATCCCTGGATTCTTATCTTATGCCTATTGGTTCCTTTAGCGATATATCTTTCTAAAAGAAGCGAAAGATCTCAGAGAAGTTCTATACGGTTTTCTCGTTATGAATTCTCAAAAAAGATAAAGTCGTCCTTTCGAATGATGTTAAGTTCTCGAATGATATACCTGAGAATGTTTAGTGTTATATTATTTATCGTGGCGGCTTCGCGGCCTCAAGCGTCACTCGAAAAGACACAGGTATTTACCGAAGGTATAGATATAGTGCTTGCCGTAGATGTTTCAGGAAGTATGAGGGCAATGGATTTTAAAATAAGAGGAAAGAGGGTAGACAGGTTAGAGGTTGTAAAAAATGTTGTGACCAGTTTTATCGAGAAAAGGCCCAATGATAAGATAGGGATGATCGCTTTTGCCGGATTGGCTTATACTGTTTGTCCTCTTACTCTTGATCATGATTGGCTTGAGAAAAATCTCGAAAGAATTAAGATAGGGATGATCGAAGATGGTACCGCCGTTGGATCGGCGCTAAGCGCTTCACTTAATCGGGTAAAGGATACCGAGACTAAAGAGAAAGTGATCATATTGCTTACAGACGGACGTAATAACGCGGGCAGGATCTCTCCTATGGCCGCCGCTGAAGCGGCGGCGGCGTTAGGAGTAAAAGTGTATACGATCGGCGCGGGAACGAAGGGGCATGTTCCCTATCCTGTCAGGGATATGTTTGGGAATACCGTTCTTCAACCTGTGGAAATAAAGATAGATGAGGATCTTCTGCGTGAAATAGCTCAAACTACAAATGGAGAGTATTTTCGAGCAACCGATACACAATCGCTTGAGAAAATATATACACAAATAGACGCGCTTGAAAAAACTCCAATGGAAGAGATAGGGTACAATATTTACAGGGAACTTTTTTATTTTCCGCTTATATTCGGGTTTATTTTGCTTTGTCTGGAATTGATACTTGTGAATACTTATCTCAGGAGGATACCATAATGAAATTTGGGGCTTTGTATCTTGCTGTATGGTTATGGATAATACCCGTGATCATTGTGTTTTTACACTGGTCCGGACGAGCGCGGGAAAAAGCTCTGAGGCGTTTCGCTAAGGATAATACGCTTTCAGAGATTGCCGGGTCATTTGATCCAAAAAGAAAAAGGATCAAAGACATAGTTATCGTTGTATCTTTTTTTCTTCTTATCGTGGCTTTAATTAGGCCTCAATGGGGGTTTAAATGGCAGGAAGTGAAAAGACGAGGGCTCAATATTCTGATCGCTCTGGATACTTCCAAGAGTATGTTGGCAGAGGATGTTTTGCCTAACAGGCTTGATAGAGCGAAGCTCGCGATAAAAGATCTTGTAAAAAAACTTAACGGCGACAGGGTAGGATTGATAGTTTTTTCCGGTAAAGCATTTTTACAATGTCCGTTAACTTTAGATTATGATGGTTTTCTTCTTACTTTAGACGATGTAGACGTAAATACCGTACCTATCGGAGGGACCTCTCTTTCCAACGCTATATATGCCGCGATAGATAGTTATGAGGGTGGTAAGAATGAGCATAAGGAGCTTGTTATTATAACTGATGGAGAGGATCTTGAAGGGGGAATTGACAGGGCGATCGAGAAGGCAAAGAGCGATGGGGTGAGTATTTATTGTGTGGGAATAGGGGCACCGGAGGGGGATCTTATACCTGTGACTAATGAATCAGGGAGAAGAGTTTTTCTTAAAGATTCCGAGGGTAATGTTGTCAAAACACGCCTGGAAGAAAATGTTTTGCAGAAGATGTCCATAAGTACGGGTGGTATGTATGTTCGCGCTACAGGCGCGGAGTTTGGATTAGATCTTATTTATGAAAAAAAACTTTCAAAGATCGAAAAACAGGAATTTAAAAGCAAATTGGAAAAAAAATACAATGAAAGATTTCAAATACCATTGATCATCGCGCTTCTATTGTTTCTTTTTGAGTCTATTGTAGGGGATAGGAAGCGGCAAAGTAGAGTTGGGAGATAATAATATCATGAGTAAAAAGGTATATACGTTATGAAACAACGCGCGTGTTTAGGGATTATACTGTATGTCATTGTAGCGGTTGTTTATGCCGGTGGAAGCGCGTATGCGGGGTCTACAAACGGGTATCTTAAGAAAGGTAATCGATATTATAATGAAGAGAAGTACGAGGAAGCAGTAAAAATTTATAATGAGGCACTTTTAAAGGATCCTAACGATCCTATAGTGCAGTACAATCGTGCTGCCGCGTTTTATCGAAAAAAAGATTTTGAAAACGCGGAAAGTTCTTTTTTAAATGTGTTAGCTTCGGGGGAGGAAGATCTTGAGGCAGACGCTATGTATAATACCGGTAACACCAAATATCGCGAAGCTGAAAGTGTACAAGAGAATGACGCTCAGGCAGCGACAGAAACCTACAATGAGGCGTTAAAATTTTATAAAAGCGCGATGGAACTGGTTCCTGAGAATAAAGAAGCGAAATATAACTATGAGTTTACAATGAAAAAAATAGAAGAACTCAAAGCTCAACAGCAACAACAGGATCAGCGGCAGAAGGAGCGGGAGGACAAAAAAGACAAGGAAGAAGATAAAGACGGACAAGGAACGAAAGGGAAGGATCAAAAAGACCGGGAAAAAGAAGATCAGCGGCAGAAAGAGCGGGAGGACAAGGAAGATAAGGAAGACAAGGAAGAAGATCAAGAGGATCAGGGGTCAAAGGGGAAGGGTCAAAAGGATCGGGAAGAAGATCAGGATCAGAGGGAAGAGAAGAAGGGGCAGGGGGCTCCGACAGAGAAAGATCAGTCTGAGCTCGAAGGGGATATAGGGCGGGAAGAGAGACCTGAAGGCGGGATGACTAAAGAAGCGGCGGAAATGCTTTTGAGGGGGCAAGAAGAGGAAGAGATGAGAATGAGACAGGACAATAAAAAGAAAGCCGGAGCGAATCGTCCTATCGTGATAAGAGACTGGTAATATTTAATGTCAAATGACAAAAAAAGGTTAAGACCAAATGATAAATAAAAAACCAAGATCCAAAAAAATAATCAAAACAATTAAGATCGTTGGTGTTCTTCTTATCATCACAGCTTTTTGTTTTACCGGAACTCTTTTCGCGCAGGATAAGCGGCTTGAAGTGACGCTGGAAAGAAATAGAGTTTCTCTTGGGAATCCGGTGTATCTATACGCGAGTTTTTCCGGCGCGCAGAATGTAGCCAAGTTAGAGATAGCGGCTCCCGATGGTCTGAAAATATCATATGTAGGTCCGGCAACAAAAGTATCAATTGTTAATGGGAAAGTATCTCAATCTATTACTCATACGTATTTAGTCGTTCCTAGAAAAACAGGAACGTTTAAGATCGGACCGTTTTATTTACATTATAGTGGACAGGTGTATAAGGCCGATGCCGTGGTTTTTGTTGTTAATGGCTCTCCTATCGGTCGGACAGGGGCATCTCAAGCTGTGAGTTCAGGACAAACCCGGTCATCTCCGGCTTTTGGCAGAGCCGTTTCCCGGGGAGAACAATATGTGGGTGATAAGGTTTTTCTTAAAATGGAGACCGAGAAACAGAGAGTTTACATAAATGAAAGTATTCCGGTTGAGATAACTTTATATGCCGCGGATGTCGGGATAAAAAATATTGAATATCCTGTTTATTCCCATGACGGTTTTTCAGGAGGTGAATTTTCGGAACCGGAGCGTAGATGGAAAGCGATG
>JAGLIU010000041.1 GCA_023142805.1 Candidatus Omnitrophota bacterium
ACACCTCCTCCAGATAATTCCCGAGCTGATCCTCAGTCCCCGTTACCGCGTCCCTTACGCTCGCGTTAATATTACGCGTCATCTTTACCGCTTCTTTTGTCATATTCTCAAAACTTCTGCCTACGGACAATCCTGTTCTTATATTTCGCAAAATGGCGGATGAATTCTCCTCGATCGCGTAAGAAAAAGCGGTATCGATCTTTCCATTCATAAAAAGTTTATCTATAATGTCGTTGAGGTCTATTCTTTTTCCCTCGCTCTCGTCTTTCAAAATTCTATCCACAAAATTCTTAAAACTTTCTCCATCCTGACGAATTGTGGCCAGATCTTCAGAGCTTAAGTCTTTTGTTAAAGACTTCTCCAAACCCATCCTTTTCACTTCATCTATCTGCCTGTTTAACTCACCCTTCAGGCTTATAGTTCCGTCTGCCTGCCATGCCTTTTCAACGATTTTAAGAAGCATTTCTTTCGCGGCGTTATTTTTTCCAAGATCACTATTCCCGGAGATAATCGCTCTTAGATCGTTTTCCTGAACCCCCATTACCTTTGCCATGTCTTGGATGATCGTATCGTATTCCGTTTGGCCAAGATCAAGCTCAGACCGTAACCCCGCGAGTTCAGTGATAAAATCATTCGCGTTTAAATTCATCGCGACAGTATTATTTGAGAAATTCGCGTTGGTCGCAATTATAGCTCTTAGAATCCCCATAACAGATCCTTTTCCATTATCAGTCCCCGCAATATCTCTTATCATGGAACCGATATCATACCCGATCGGATCCTTTTGATGTTTACTGATCATATCTACTATCGATCCCGAAAGAACAGACGTTTTACGTTCAACCTCTTCCCTCGAATCCCTTATAAATGAATTTCGCGCGTCACTCTCGGTAGATATCTTTGTTATAAACTTTTTCATTTCATCAGAATCCGTCAAAAGTTTGAACATACTGTTCTTATACCCGGCAATAGAACCCAGATATTTGGATATCAGAGTTTTGTTATCTTTCATGTATTTGAACGTCTGATCAATATTTTTCGCGGCTATTACATCTCTCTTCGCGGATACAAATTCATCAGAAAGATCAAACTGAAGCTCGTTTTCAACAAAAGCGGCATAAGCTTTAGCGACAGACGCCCTCTTTTTCCTTAAAGTGGTATATTTACCAACAACCGAACTTTTGTCATTCCCCCCCACTTTAGTCGTTTGTATAATGGTCGTGATCTTATCCCGCGAGGCTTTATCTTTTACTGAATTCAGAGTATTCGTCAGATCACCAACCGCATCCGTGATATTATTGCCTTTTCTGGTAAGAAGGGTTTCTACATTTGTCAGAGCCATGTAAATTTCCGATCCCTTCTTTTCTTTCTTTTTCTCTTCACGTATACTCTTTAATAGTTTTTTATGAACTTTTTCCATCAACACTAACTGACCCTGTAACTCACTGTTATTAACTCGAAAATCTCTTATGGCAAAGATCACTTTAGCCGCTATTCCTATCGGCAAACCCGTTACACCGATCTTTTTGCTAAGCTCTTTTAACAATTCCAT
>JAGLIU010000042.1 GCA_023142805.1 Candidatus Omnitrophota bacterium
TATCTGTCAGTCGTAGTAACTGTCGCGTTACCTCTAAATTGCGCCCTCGTATCCGTGTACTCATTTGCTATCCTTTTATGATCCATTAACTCACATAACGCGAGGGCAACCGCTATAGTCGCGTCATCGTCCACAAGGATCATCCCGTCCAAATCCACTTTCGCTTTACTATCGTCCCATACATATGCGTCGATAGTCTGATTAAGAACATTCCCGTACTCGTCATACTCTTCGTACACGATATCCTGTGCCTGGATAAAATTGTTCACACCACAAACGGCATCGTTATATGTAAGTATCACGCTTCTTTCTAAATAGTTATATATGTCATAGCCGTAATTTTTTATCATCTGCGCTTCACTAAACACAAACGCGCCCTGAGTCTCATCATAATATTCCCGCACTATTTTTTGTTCAAGGGCGTTCCCATAATCATCAAATTCCTCGATTATTATCGTCTGCCGATCAAGCTCCCCAGCAAGATCGGATATCGATATAGCTCCGGCAGTATCAATAAACGTATCCGATAATAAACCGTACCTGGTTATAACGCTTTCTTCAACATTTCCCGTAGGACTGACAATCGTGTTTTCTATGAATTGCGCGTCTATCAACACTGTTTTAGCTTCATCTTCATATGTCAAGATTATCTGTTGACGCGCCACCCCGCTTGTCGTGTATCCGGTCGAACGGATCTCCTTCACCTCCATAAGATCTCCGCCTGAAACCGGATCATCACTGTAGGTCATTACCATCTGGTTTAAAAGATTATGTTGCGAATCATATTTCCTGTTTGTCATTACCTGAAAACTTGTTATTGTCTCAATTTCGTTATCAAATTCATCATAACTTATCTCAGTACTCTTGATATCCTGATATCCGGCATCGCCGTTATTACTATAATCAGCGTTCGTGATATAATTTCTATTCGTAAGTTTTAACCCATCCGAAACATCATCATATCTCAACGTTTCAGATATCTGACTGAGGGCGTTACCTCTTGTGTCAAATAAGGACGTTGTAATCACGGTCCGGTCCAATTGCACAGTCTCTTCTGTATCTTTATATCTGTCAGTCGTACTTATCGTCGCGTTACCCTTAAATCGCGCCTTGCTATCCGTATACACATTTGTTATTCTTTTATGATCCATTAGCTCGCATAACACAAGAGCAACCGCTATGGTATCTTCATCATTTGTAGCGATTATGCCGTCCAAATCCACCTTCGCTTTACTCTCATCCCATACATATGTATCTATCGTCTGCTCCAATGAGTTACCGTGTTCATCATACTCCACGTACACTATATCCTGCACCTGAACAAAATTATCCACACCACACGACACGTCGTCATATGTCAAGATCACGTTTCGCTCCACCCTGCCATGAAGATCATACCCATAATTCTTCATCACCTGCGCTTCACTGAACACGAACGCACCCTGAATTTCGTCATAGTATTCCCTGACTATCTTTTGTTCCAAAGCGTTATCGTAATCATCAAATTCTTTCGTCAGGATAGTCTGCCTGTCCAGTTCTCCTGAAAGATCGGATAGCACTATTGATCCTGTAGTATCCGTATCCGCCAAAGTGCTATACCTTGTTATTACACTTTCTTCGACAGCACCGGTAGGACCGATAATCACATTTTTTATGAACTGCGCGTCTATAAGTACTGTCTTCTGCTCATCCTCATAAGTCAATATTATCTGCTGACGAGCTACTCCGCTTGAGGTATATCCCATTGAACGGATCTCCTGTACCTCCATAAGCTCTCCACCGGAAACCGGATCATCGCTATAGGTCATTACCATCTGATTCAAAAGGTTATGCTGAGAATCGTATTTTCTGTTCACCATTACCTGAAAACTTGTTATTGTCTCTATCTCATTGTCAAATTCGTCATAACTTATCTCCATACTCTTTGTCTCTTGATATCTGGCATCCCCGTTATTGGTATGATCGGCATTCGTAATATAATTCCTGTTCGTAAGAACAAGCCCGGCAGTTACATGGTCATATTTTGAAGTCTCAGATGTCTGTTCAAGAGCGTTACCTCTTGTGTCAAAACTGTTTGTCTTCATGACTGTCTGATCGAGTAATATGGTCTCTCCCAGATCTTTGTATCGAACCGTCGTTACTTCTGTCGCGTTTCCTCTGGTTTGCGCTATCAGATTATCATACTGACTTGTGATCGTCTTATGATCCAATAAAACGTATTGTTGAGTCACCTCATCCACAATATATGTATTTATCCTTTGCTCTGTAGCATTGCCGTAGCGATCATAGTCATCATAAAAAACGTCTTTTTTGTTGCTTATAACAGTTCCCTCTTCGTCCGCGTAGCTTATAGTTTCAGAATGAGTTGTCCTTCCAAGAAAATCAAAAGGATCATTCACTGTATACCTTGTCTCACTGAATACAAATTCTCCGGCTTCTTCATCATAATAATAGTACGTCGTTGCCTGACTTAAAATATTGCCTCTGATATCAAACTCAAAATTAGCTGTTGTCTGCCTGCCGATAGGCTCGCTATAATTGATTTCACCTTCCCCGCTGTCTCCGATTTCCGCCGACCCAAATGTTTCAGAAAAACTACTCAGGATATGCCCCTCGCTATCAATCTCAAAATTTTCGACAACTTGTACCTCCAACAATTCCGTTTTATTCTCATCCGCGTACGTCGCTGTGATCTGTTTTAAAGCCGTCCCTGACATATGAAACCCTACAGACCGGATCTCACGAATATCCAACAAAAATCTGGTTGCCTCATCCTGTTCGCTATAAGTGTATATGGATTGATTAAGCACATTATGGTGAGAATCAAATTCGCGATTAGTCGAAATTTCGTAGTTTAACAGCTCTAAAGAAGCTTCTGTTCCGGAATAGTCCGTTTGATATGTACTAACATACTGCACCGCGGCATCCCCTCGCACATCGATATCCTCATTCAGTGTTTCTCTCCGCGTAACGAGTTTTAATATCGGATTTAACGGATCCGTCAGTTTATCCATCACAGATGTGTCCGTTGTCTGGCTGACAGCGTAACCTCTCTCGTTAAATTCCAAAACTTCCATCTGAATCTTATCTATAACACTTGTATCTTCTTTGGTAATAGAATCGTAGCGAATAGTTTCTGTATTCGCCGCGTTCCCTCTACGTTGAGCCAAAATGTCATCATAGTCGTTATGTATCGTCTTATGATAGTAAAATTGCGTCTGGTCCTTGTCTTTCCAGACAGTTTCCGAGCGATCAATTATATTGCTGTAATAATCAAATCTGTGATTTTCAACAACCTTGGTAGTATCATAGATCCTTTCCCCTACACCGTTAACAGTGTAACTGTCAACAACTTGTCTGATCGCGCTACCGCGCAGGCTATATAACTCGTTTACCGTTTCCTGATAACCCACCTCAACAAGCCTGTCAAGTTCCCGGTTATACACATAAAAAGTTCTCCATTCCTCTCCGGGTTGTTTCTTCGCTGTATATTTAGAATAAACGACATCATCTTCTTTATCCAATCTTTCTTCACCCAAGAAAGTATAATAAGTCTTTATGTTGCTATTGCGGAGATTACCATTTATGTCTTCCACATCCTGACCGAACCGGGTATAGATCAGGTTGTTTTCGGTCTCAACCCTTTCAACAATATCCCCTTCGGAAGAATATGTCCGTTCAGTCGCGTTCAAAATAAAGTACATTCCCCGACTATTTTGTTCATAGTTATTATGCGTGTCTTTAAAAAAAGACCCGTCCCTGTAATAACTCATGGTATCCAGGATCCGTTCCTCTCCTGCCCGACCCTCATAAATATTCGCTTCCTGAAGAATATCAATACTGTCTAACGGCAGTCCGACAATATCATAAGTATTTACGGTACTTAAAGTACGTCCGTCATAGCTGTAATCTGTCCTTAACTGTGGTGTCCCCGCGCCATCGTAAAGATCATAGCTACGATCAATTCTTTCGTGACTCTTATCACCGGAAAACTCCGCCGTTTCCACAATTTCTCCGGCACCGATCGTGATCCTTTCTTCAGAATCCATATCCGATATATCATATATTTTTGTTTCGGAAAGAATATCACCGCTATAGTCATAATCTTTTCTTTCCCATGGAATATATTCGTCTCCTTCTTGAGAAAAGTAGGAAAGAGTATATTGTGTTTTTTCTTTATCTTCTTCTCCGGTATAAACAGAAATACTTTCTAATCTTGCCTCGTCTTCCGTCTCCCATTCTTCTTCTTGCAACCCGGAAATACTGTACGCCCTCACTTCATCAAGGTCTTTACCCTCATCCACTTGATAGTCGTAAACACTTATTCTATTGGGAGTGTTATCACCGTTATCGGCAATGACATATGATTCAAAAACAAGAGAGATCTTTTCCTCTTCTACAACACCTTCATATACCGTTCTTCTGGTAATCCTGTCTTCTGTCAACTCCTCTTCCCAATTCCCTGATTCAAAGTTAATGTCCAGATCAGAGATATTGTAGGTTATGGTTTCATCAAGATTGTCCCCCCCGAGTTTGTGATAATCGTAGACCGTAACCTCACCCGGGATACCTTCATCATCATACCGGGAAAGAACATATTCGATCTTTTCCTCTTCTTTTTTTCCTGAATATACTGTCTTCCGAATAATGCGGTTATCAGTTAAGGTCTCTGCCCCTTCAAGCTTTTTGTATGACCCGATAAAAGGATCTCCCTCTTTCGGCTCGATCTCTTCAGCTTTCGATACCCATCCCGCGGAGACAAGACCACTAATGTCGTATGATACTAACTCAAGCATTCGCTTTCTCGCTTTTCCATTTTCATAAACATACACATTGATCTGCAACGGGGATTCGTTTCTATAGTCTTCCAATGTGTAATAAATCCCGCCCCCGGACCCGCCTGTACTCTGCTTTTTCTTTAGAGGCATATCTTCTTCATACTCTTTCCTGTGTCTGCGATTGGCATTAAGCAAAAACATAAGGTCTGAAGTTTCCTGCTTTTGCCGCATGATCTCTTCATGTTTATTCTGTTGCCGTTTCAGATAAGTAGGTTCATATGCCAATCGCTGCTCTTGCTCTTTTCCCGTAGGAAGAAATTTTCTAAGACCACTTTGCTTTTTATTTGAAAACATATCATAATTAGTTACTTCAAGCTCATCGATATGTTCTTCCAACTCAGCATACAGCAAAGAACGCGCGTCATCAGTGTATCCGGGAATCGTATCAACCTTATCCCCTACAGAAGACACCGCGGGTTGGTAAGCAAAGTCCCACGAATACGCGATCTGCTGAAAGAAGAAAATGAAAGCGACCATCATGGATATGGTTTTTAAAACAATCCTCTTGCGTCTGTTAGTACGCACGTCAATAAACGTTGAGGGACGCAAAGGATCGTCTTTTTGACGACAATCTTGCATCTTCATAATACACCACCTTATGGGTTTGTGAACTTTGATAAAAAACTTTTTTAAACTATTTAATAACTTCATAAAAAAAACAACCTATATTTTTTTTTAACATTTATTTCTTATACAGTATAGAGTATATCATAGTATAGTTATAATGCCAATTAAAAAGCGGTAGCTTTTTGAACCCCTAACATTTATCTTTTTTTGTTGACACTTTTCTCCTAAAATGTTCATTTTTGCGCTATCTGACTATTTAAAAATAAATTCAACCTTTTTCCCTTTTAATGTTTTAAGACCTGTTTTTCACCGTTATTTTAACAACAAAGGTTAATGTATTATAGTTAGTATAAATGTAATACACTTAGTATTTCGGGGGACTCTTGAGGGATCTTCAAACAAACTTTTCGTTTATACGCGGAACCAAAAGGTCAATCCCGCGCATAAACCACTACCCCTTATTAATCGTCCTTGAACACCGCACCGGTCGATGCGGAGGTTACCTGTTTCGCGTATCGATACAAATATCCTTTTTTAATTTTATAATTCGGTTGATGCCAATTTTCAAAACGTTTTTTTATTTCATCTTCAGACACTAAAAGTTCTAAAGACTTATTTGGAATATCAATTTTTATTTTATCGCTATCCTTAACAACCGCCATTAACCCGCCTTCTTGAGCTTCCGGTGAAACATGACCAATTGCCGCTCCGCGTGTACCCCCGGAAAAACGTCCGTCAGTGATAAGCGCGACATCCTTGTCCAACCCTTCACCGGCGATAGCCGCTGTCGGACCAAGCATTTCCCTCATACCCGGTCCTCCCTTAGGTCCTTCATAACGGATAACAACAACATCACCCTTTTTTATCTTGCCGCTCATAATCGCTTTCATAGCATCTTCCTCAGATTCAAAAACCCTGGCAGATCCGGTATGCGTAAGCATACTTTCAGCAACAGCCGCTTTTTTAACAACCGCGCCATCCGGAGCAAGATTCCCAAAAAGAATACTCAATCCACCGTCTTTTGAATAAGGCGTATTCACGGGCTTGATCACTTTCGGATCCAGATTCTCCACGTCATGAATGTTCTCTTTAACAGTCAGTCCCGAAACCGTTTTGAGTCCGGTGTGTATAAGATCCTTTTTGTTTAGTTCCGCCATAACAGCGGGTATTCCTCCTGCCTCATCCAAATCCTGCATATGTTGTTCACCCGCGGGTGAAATGCGACATAAATTAGGAGTACGTTCACTTATTTCATTGAACAATTTGAGATCAAGTTTTATTCCCGCTTCATTCGCGATCGCGGGTAAATGCAATACGGTATTTGTTGAGCTGCCCAGTGCCATTTCAACAGTAATAGCATTTTCAAATGCCTTCGCCGTAACAATGTCTCTTGGTTTAACGTCTTTGGATACAAGCTCCATGATCTTCATGCCGCTTACTTTCGCAAGCCTCATTCTTTTTGCCATAACAGCCGGTATCGTTCCGTTTCCGGGCAAAGCCAATCCTAAAGCCTCACTCAGACAGTTCATGGAATTCGCGGTAAACATCCCCGAACATGAGCCTGATCCGGGACACGCTTCATCCTCCAATCTTTTCAACTCATCATCGGTGATCTTTCCTAAAGCGTGCGCTCCGACACCTTCAAAGACCGTGATCAGATCTATTGGTTTTTTTCTGTCGCACCCGGTAAGCATAGGACCGCCGCTGACTAACAACGCGGGGATATTTAGTCTTAACATCGCCATCATCATCCCCGGAACTATCTTATCACAATCGCAAATGCAAACCATACCATCTATCGGATACGCGATACCCATAGATTCTATAGAATCGGCAATGAGCTCTCTTGAAGGCAGAGAATACTTCATCCCTTTATGCCCCATAGCGATACCATCGCAAATGCCGATCGTATTAAATTCCATAGGGGTTCCACCGGACATCCTTATCCCGGCCTTTACCGCGTCCGCGAGATCCCTTAGATGATTATGCCCCGGTATTACCTCACTCACGGAATTTGCTATCCCGATTATAGGCCTGTTTAACTCCTCATCCGTATACGCTAAAGCCTTAAAAAGAGACCTGTGAGGTGCTCTTTCCAGTCCCTTTTTCATCTGATCCGATCTCATATTTCCCCCATTCGAGTTAATTGTTCTTCCTACGTTTGTAGAATTTCCGCCTTACAAACTCCACAAACTCTTTACGTTATTTATACTCTGTTCCTTTGATCTTCTCGACATAATGCTGCGCGGAAAACGCCGCTACAGCGCCATCTCCACAGGCTGTTACCACTTGATGAAGAATTTTGCGGCAACAGTCTCCCCCCGCGAATATACCGGGTGCGGATGTTTTCATTTCTTTATCGGCTAAAATAGCGCCATATTCATCTTTCTTCACAACCCCATCAGAAAAATCAGTATTTGGCCGCCATCCTGTAAAAATAAAAACTCCTTCGCACGAAATCTCTTGTTTCTTACCGGTATCTTTGTTCACGACCACTACCCTTTCAACCTTATCCACCCCAACTATACTATCAACAACTGATCCCCATACATAATCTATTTTTTCATTGGCAAAGGCCCTCTCCTGCAATATCTTCGTAGCACGCAACCGGTCTCTACGATGAATGATCGTAACCTTTTTCCCAAATCGTGTTAAAAAAATAGCTTCCTCAACAACCGTATCTCCGCCCCCTATAACGACAATATCTTTATCCCGGAAGAACGCGCCGTCACATGTCGCGCAATAGGAAACTCCCCGGCCTAAAAACTTTTCTTCTCCGGGAACTTTTAATTTTTTTGGACGAGCCCCGGACGCCGCTATAACAGAAAGAGCTTCTACACTACCGTTTTCATCCTCGATCTTCCATACCGAAACTTTCCCCGAATTAGTTCGGGATATTTTTACAACTGTACCCATCCTGCATTTCGCGCCGAATCCTTCCGCCTGTTTCTTCAACGTGGTTACCAGATCAAACCCTGTAACTTTTTCCACTCCCGGATAATTCTCAATTATCTCTGTCATCGTAGCCTGTCCCATAACAACCAGACTCTCTATGATCAATGTTTTCATCCGAGCGCGGGCGGCATAAATACCCGCGGTAAGCCCCGCGGGACCGGCACCAATTATGACCACATCATATACGTTATCCGATGATTCCATTTTCTTGTCCATTATTTTCCTATCACTATTCATTGTTCACTGTTTACTGTTCACCATTCACTGTTTACTGTTCACTATTTACCGTTCACTGTTCACTATTCACTGTTTTACACCTGAAACTCATTCCCCGCTTTTATATCGATAAAATTATCAAGATACTTTCCACAAAAAATCCGTTTGGCTTTATCTCCCGAACAATGTGTCGGTCCCGCTTTCTGCACACCAAACTTTTTTAAGCCGGATATGATCTCCCCGATGGCTTCTCTTCCCATCCCGGCCAAATGAAACCCCCCGAACACCATATAAAGATCCTCTACTCCGATCCTGTTCTTTGCGTATTTTAATACATTTATTATGCCAGGATGAGCACATCCGGTTAGAACCGACACCCCCTTTTCTCCCTT
>JAGLIU010000043.1 GCA_023142805.1 Candidatus Omnitrophota bacterium
CTACACTTGTTCCACAGGTCCTGAAATCCTCGAGCATCTGCTGGAGGATCTTGATCCTGACTTTGCGGAGTCGGTAAAATCCGGAGATATCATAATCGCGGGAGAGAATTTCGGTTGCGGTTCCAGCAGGGAACACGCGCCTATTTCGATAAAAGCGGCAGGTGTTTCATGTGTTATCGCGAAGAGCTTCGCGAGGATATTTTACAGGAACTGTATCAATATCGGTCTTCCTATTTTTACTAATTCTCAGGTGGTTGAGAAGATCAAAACAGGCGACAAGGTAGAAGTGAACGTTACTAAGGGTGAAATATCTAAAGTGGGCCATAAAAAAATATACAAATCGGAAATTTTCCCTGAGTTTATAAAGGATATTATAAGTGCGGGAGGTCTTATGAACTCTTCAAAATTAAAAACTAAAAGTAGAGCGAAACCAAAAGCTAAGACCAAAACAAAAAAGAAGAAATAGGAGGATATATGTACAAAATAGCGGTTTTACCGGGAGATGGAACGGGTCCGGAAGTGGTGGCTGAAGGGTTGAAAGTTCTAGACGCGGTCAGCGAAAAGTACGGTATTAAATATGAAAAAATACATTATGATCTTGGTGGTGAAAAATATAAGAAAACGGGAGAAATACTTCCTGAGAGTGTGCTGAAGGAGTTAAGGACGGTTGATTCTATTTTTCTGGGGGCTATCGGGCATCCTGATGTGAAACCGGGAATATTGGAAAAGGGACTTCTGCTAAAGTTGAGGTTTTCTTTGGAGCAGTATATAAACTTGCGTCCGGTTAAACTTTATCCCGGAGTTTGGACTCCTATCAAGGATAAAGGTCCGGAAAGTATAGATTTTGTTTTTGTTCGTGAAAATAATGAAGGGCTTTATGTGGGCGAAGGAGAGTTTATAGATAAGGGTACGCCTGACGAAGTAGCGGTGCAGGTGTCGAGGAATACTCGAAGGGGTATTGATAAATGCCTTAAATACGCGTTTGAATTCACCAGAAAAAGGAATAAGAGGAAACAACTGACATTGGTCGGAAAAACAAATGTTCTTACTTATGCTTTTGATCTTTGGGAAAGAGCTTTTAACGAGATGGGTGAAAAAGAATATCCTGATATTAAACGTGATTATGCTCATGTTGACGCTACATGTATGTGGATGATAAAAAATCCCGAATGGTTTGATGTTTTAGTGACGGATAATATGTTTGGTGATATTGTGACCGATCTTGGGGCTATGATACAAGGCGGAATGGGAATAGCCGCCGGGGGGAATATCAATCCTAAGGGGGTGTCGATGTTTGAGCCTATAGGAGGCTCCGCGCCTAAGTATACAGGTCAGAATGTGATCAATCCTCTGGCAGCCATATGCGCGGGAGGTATGATGCTGGATATTCTTGGGGAAACAGAAGCGTCCAAGAAAATAGAAGAAGCTGTTATGAAGGTTACTCCTAAGCTGGATAGTTTGTCGGCCGGCAAAATGGGTTATTCTACTCAAGAGGTAGGGGATCTGGTAGTTAAAGAAATTGTTGGATGATTAAAATGCTGAATAAAAAGGAAAAATATAATGTCGCGATAATGGGTGCTACCGGCGCGGTAGGTACGCAATTTCTTTGGATACTTGAGGAAAGAAATTTTCCTATAGATGATCTGAAACTTCTCGCCAGCGAAAGATCAGCGGGAAAAAAACTAATATTCAAGGGGAAGGAAATAGCTGTTGAAGTGCTCACAAAAGATTCTTTTGAGGGCGTAGATATTGTGCTTGCTTCCGCGGGAGCTGCGCGTAGTAAAGAATTTTTGCCTTATGCGGTAGAAGCGGGAGCGGTTTGTATAGACAATTCAAGCGCGTATCGTATGGATGATGAAGTGCCTTTAGTTGTGCCCGAAGTGAATTTTCAGGCTATAACTAAGAATAAGGGGATCATAGCTAATCCCAATTGTTCAACAATTCAGATGGTATTGCCTTTGAAGGCTATAAATAATATTTCACCGATAAGAAGGATTGTTGTTACAACTTTTCAGTCGACTTCAGGTGCCGGACAACAAAATGTATTGGAGATGGAAAAACAGGCGATGCGTCTCGGAAAAAAAGAATCACATCATGAAATAGGTGACCACACTGTTTCTAAGGATACAATAGAGCGGTTTCAGCATCAGATAGCGTATAATGTTATTCCTCATATAGATGTTTTTGAGGATAATTTTTATACAAAAGAAGAAATAAAGATG
Organism: Candidatus Omnitrophota bacterium; assembly: GCA_023142805.1. Lineage (GTDB taxonomy): Bacteria > Omnitrophota > Gorgyraeia > Tantalellales > Tantalellaceae > JAGLIU01. The sequence goes on from JAGLIU010000043.1 coordinate 2,223, forward strand.
GTTAACGAGACCCGTAAAATAATGGATATGCCAAATATTCATGTTACGGCGACTTGTGTACGTGTGCCTGTATATTACGCGCATTCTGAAAGCGTAAACATCGAAACTGAAAGCAAGATCACCCGGGATGAAGCCATAAAAGTGTTGGGAGCTTTTTCGGGGATAACTGTTGTGGATTCTCCTTTTGAGAATAAATATCCGATGCCCATTGATACCGAAGGTAAGGACGATGTATTTGTGGGGCGTATCAGGGAAGACGAATCGATAGAAAATGGCCTGAATATGTGGGTTGTCGCGGATAATCTGAGAAAAGGCGCCGCGCTTAACGCCATACAGATCGCGGAAGATCTTATTAGAATGACCTAGAGACAGTATTAGCGAAAAACGGGTTTTATGGTGTTAGACGTGTTTTTGAATAAGTATTATAACCCAACATATTATGTTAAACTTGAAAAGTACGTTTACAGGAGTCCGGAGGGTTAACATCAGGTCAATCCTCCGAGTATAGATTTTATAAGTCACACAAACTTCACAAATTTAATAAATCCGAAATGCGAAACATCAAACTTACCATATCTTATGATGGTACCAAGTTTAAGGGGTGGCAGGTCCAAAAGAACGGCCGTACTGTTCAGGAAGAGATTGAAAAAGCGATAAAAAGAGTTTTTGGTAAAACAAGCAGGATCCATGGAGCCGGTCGTACTGACAGTGGTGTGCACGCAAAAGGTCAGGTAGCACATTTTAAAACTTCCTATGATATTCCCACGCGGAATATTCCTCCGGCTCTTAACAGGGTTTTACCCGACAGTATTGTTATTATCGAGGCGGAAGAAGTAAGCCTGAATTTTCATTCGAGGTTTGACGCGAAATCCAAGATCTACAAATATTACATAATTAATACAGATCATAGGGATCCTTTTTCAGCGAAATATTCCTGGCGTGTGCCTTATACTTTGAACATGGCTTTAATGAAAAGAGAGGCGGATGTGCTGGAAGGGGAACATGATTTCAAGTCATTTCAGGCATCGGACAAAACGGAACGGACATCCATAAGAGAGATTCGGTATGTGCGTGTTATAAAGAAAAATTCGAAAATAATTATTGAGATAAAGGGGAATGGGTTTCTTTACAATATGGTGCGAAATATTGTAGGCACATTAATTGATATTGGTCGGGGACATCTTCCTCCCGGAAGCATGAAAAAGATCCTTAAAGCCAAAGATAGGACACAAGCCGGTCCTACAGCACCCGCAAAAGGGCTATTTCTAATGAAAATAGAGTATTAATGCCATCTGTTTTGCTAAAAGTAAGAGGCGAAAGTGGGAAGGCAAAGGGCTAAAGGCTAAGGGCTAAAGGATTGAGGGCCGAAAGTGGGAAGTAAAAAGGCTAGAGGTCAGAGGCTAAGGGCCAGAGGCAAAAGAATGTGGGGCAACCTGTCTTCGAATAGTATGTGGCATGTAGTTTTGTTTTGAATAAAGACCTGAAGTACCCCAAGTTCACAGATTACTGATCACCGTTCACTGTTTACCGTTCACTGTTTCCTGTTCACTGTTCACCGTTCACTGTTTACTGTTCATAGATCTCTCGACTCCTCTGCTTCGTTAAAGCTTCGCAGAAGTCGGCAGAAATCAGGAGATTTCCGCACTTCCTCGGACATTGCGTCCTCGGTCGCTCAGGATAGAAGGGATGAGTAGTTGGGGTTTAAACCCCGGCTACGTAAATGTGGTGTTGTGGTTCTTATTGCCATTGGATCCCGGATATCCTGTCTTTGCAGGATTCCGGGATGACGAAAGAGG
>JAGLIU010000044.1 GCA_023142805.1 Candidatus Omnitrophota bacterium
GAAACTCTCACGATAACGGACAGGTCTTATATTATGTATGAAGGCAACATACTCATACATGGGACTAAAGAAGAGTTGATAAATGATTCGAAAGCCAGAGAAATATATCTGGGAGAGCGGTTTTCCATGTAAAACACAGCTTAGTGGATCTCTTGATCGAGTCGGGTGAGTCGAGGGTGGATCGCATAATAGTCGCAAGGTCTAAAAATAATTGAAAAAGAACAGGCATAGTGGTATATTGGTAGTTTCCAGTTTTAGTCTTTTGGTCATATTGTTCCATAACCTAGTTTGTTGAATAAAAAAACAACAAGGAGTGTATTGTGAATATAACAATTACTGTCAGAAATACTGAAGTAGACAGAGGGATAAAGGATTACATCCGTAAAAGAGTTAGCAAAATGGAGAGGCTGTATAAACGTATCGGTGTGTGTGAAGTTATTGTTGCCGAAGAGAAAGAAAGAAAAAATATTGAAATTATTCTGCATTTAAAGAGAAACAAGATCGTAGCAAAAGAAAGTTCAACGGATATTTACACTTCAATAGATAATGCCGCGGAAACGATTAAAAAACAGCTTCGCAGATTAAAGGGACGGATACAGTCTAAAAGACGTAAGGTTATACTCGATAAGATGGCATGGCCTGTATCGAAACTGAAAAGAAGTGAAGAGATCTCTATTCCCGAAGAATCCGGACAGATCATCAGGACTGATTATTTCGCGAATAAACCTATGCTTCCACATGAGGCGAAAATAGAGATTGAGCTTACTGAGAAACAATTTCTCATGTTCAAAAACGCGGATACGGGTGAATCAAATGTTGTTTATAAAAGGAACGACGGTAATTTTGGCGTGATAGAACCCGGTTTTTAAGATATTGGTAATAGAATAGATGGAAGGAAAATAATGAAAAGCAAAGTTAAAAAACTAGATGGTACAGCCCGGGAATTAAGTATTGAACTTTCCAAAGTAAAAGTTGAACAAGTTTTCGATGAGGTCTTTGAGGATATACGTAAAACAGCTAAGATCCCGGGGTTCAGGCCGGGAAAGGTTCCTATGGATATAGTAAAAAAGCATCATCAGGGTGACGCCGCGGAAGAAGTTAAACGCAGATTGATCCCGGAAGCTTATCAGTCGGCGCTTGATGAACATGAGATCAACCCTTTAAGTTATCCGGAGGTTTCTGATGTTAAACTCAGTCTTACCGGGGAGTTTACTTTTATCGCGAGAGTAGACGCGGTTCCTCAGGTAGAGGTGAAAAAGTATAAAGGGTTAAAGGTTAAAACCGAGAAAGTAAAAGTGACCGATGATGAGATTGTGAAAACGCTTACGCGAATTCAAAATATCAACGCGGAATTTATTGATATTGACGAGCCGCTTAAAAAAGGTGATTTTAGCATATGTGATGTGGAAACGTTCATAGAGGGAAAAGTAATCGCGAAAAAACGCGAAAATATGTGGATAGAAGTTAATAAAGAAGCCTCTATGCTGGGAGTAGGAGAGGAACTTTGCGGGTTGAAGAAAGGTGATAAAAAGGACATAGAAGTAGTATTGCCGAAAAATTATCCTGACAAAAAGTATGCCGGGGAGAAAGCTGTTTTTCACGTTGAGATCAAAGAGACAAAGAAAAAAAAGTTACCGGAACTTAATAACGAATTCGCGAAAAAAATAGGCAAAGAAACAATGGAAGAGGCAAAAGAAGAAATTAAGAACCAGCTTTTTTTAGGAAAAGAAGATAGCGCCAGGGGTGAGATGAAAAACCAGATAATGAAACAATTATTGGATGTTCATAAGATAAATCTCCCTGAAACTATGGTTGCGCGTCAACTTAAAGTGCTTATGGAAAAAGCCGGGAATGAATTGACGCAAAAAGGTGTTTTGGAAAAAGATATTGAGGATCACAAGGACAAATTAAAGGAGCGATTTCAGATAGAGGCCGAAAATAAAGTCAAACTGTATTTTTTGTTGGACGAAATAGCAAATAGAGAAGAAATAAGTGTCAATGAAGAAGAAGTGGATAACTGGATCAAGAACCTTGCGGGTTCATATAGCAAACCATTTGACGAGGTCAAAAAATATTATACTGAAAATAATCTTATCGGGGGGTTAAAAGAACAGCTTAGAGAGGAGAAGGCGTTGGATTTTCTTCTTTCGGAAGCGGTGATTTTAGAAAAATAGGAGGGTATGATGAACATAATACCAATGGTGATCGAGAAAGAAGGCAGGCAAGAAAGGGCTTATGATATTTATTCACGCTTGTTGAAAGACAGGATCATATTTATAGGGTCTCCTATTGATGATAATATCGCTAACATAGTTGTCGCGGAACTTTTGTATTTGCAAATGGAAGATCCGAATAAGGATATAAATGTGTACATAAACACTCCCGGCGGTAGTGTTACAAGCGGATTGTCGATTTACGATACTATGCAATTTGTAAAACCTGATGTTAGCACATATTGTGTCGGACAGGCCGCGAGTATGGGGGCTGTTCTTTTGGCCGCGGGTACCGAAGGTAAACGTTACGCATTGCCGTATTCAAGGATAATGGTTCATCAACCTTGGGGCGGGATACAGGGAGCGGCGTCGGATATCCATATACAGGCTAAAGAAATATTAAGGATGAGGGATCAGTTAGAAGGTATTTTGTCAAAACATACAAATCAGTCCATGGATAAAATTAAAACGGATACGGATAGAGATTATTTTATGACCGCGATAGAAGCTAAAGAATATGGTTTAGTAGATCATGTAGTTGAAAAAGTATAAAAAACTGTAAGAAAGGAAAAAAATGAATAAGTACAGATTGATGTCACCGGGTCCGACTCCTGTTCCGGAAAAAGTTTTATTGAGAATGGCAGATACTATGATCCACCATAGGACGCCTCAATTTCAGGAAGTTCTGAAAAGGGTAAATGTTAAGCTCAAACAAGTATTTTCAACAAAAAATCCGGTTCTTATAATGGCTTCAAGTGGTTCAGGAGCCATGGAAGCTTCAATTACAAATCTGGTTTCCGCGGGAGATAAAATATTGGTGATAAAAGGCGGTAAATTCGGTGAAAGATTCGCTGAGATCGCTGAAGCATATGGGGTTGAAGTTGTTGAGTACGCTATCGTATGGGGGGAAAGCGCGGATCCTCGAATAGTGGAGAATATGCTCAAAGAAAATCCGGAGATCAAAGCTGTATACAGTACATTATGTGAGACATCTACCGGTGTTGTCAGCGACATCAAAGAGATAGGTAGAGTTGTCGCTAAAACCAATGCTGTTTTAGTTGTAGACGCGATCAGCGGGTTTTTAGCGGATGAGTTAAAGACAGATAAATGGGGAGTGGATGTTGTGGTTTGCGGTTCGCAAAAAGGGTTTATGCTTCCTCCCGGACTCGCGTTTTTAAGCATTGGTCCGAAAGCGGAGAAGCTTCTAGCCGGATCTAAGCTTCCTAAATACTACTTTGATCTTAAAGTCGCCCTAAAATCATATGGTAAGGACGATACCCCATGGACTCCGGCAGTTTCACTTATTATGGGGTTAGATAGCGTATTAGACATGATAATTGAAGAGGGATTGGATAATGTAATAGAACGCCACGCGTATTTGGCGAATATAACACGCGAAGCGGTCAAAGCGATCGGACTTGAACTGTTTGCTTTGAATCCGTCAAATGCTGTGACCTCGGTTAAAGTGCCTGATGGGATAGATGGCGTAGGTTTAGTTAAAAAGATGAGAGATGAGCAGGGCATAACTATAGCGGGTGGACAGGGCAGTCTTAAAGGTAAAATATTCAGAGTCGCGCATCTTGGGTACATGGATGGATATGATACTATGACGGCTATAGCCGGTATTGAGATCGTTCTTAAACAATTAGGATATGATGTGAAGTTTGGTAAAGGTGTGGCAAAAGCACAGGAATTATTTAAATAGAAGGAAGGTTTAAAATGATAAAAGTATTGATCAGTGACCCCCTTTCGCAAGAGGGTATAGAAATATTAAAGGACTGTAAGTTTAAAGTGGATGAAGTTTTTAAGCTTTCTGAAAATGAGCTTGCTAAGAAAATAAAAGGTTATGACGCTTTGATAATTCGTAGCGGAACTACGGTGACGAAAAAAATTATAGAGGCTTCGAATAAACTGAAAGTTATCGGACGTGCGGGTGTTGGACTGGATAATGTTGATATCGCGGCGGCTTCTAAAAAAGGTATTGTAGTCATGAACGCGCCCGCGGGGAATACCCTATCAACCGCGGAACACGCGTTTAGTCTGATGCTTTCACTTTCAAGAAATATACCTCAAGCGAACCAGTCCGTAAAGCAGGGTAAATGGGATCGCAAAAAATTCATGGGAGTAGAGCTTTATGGGAAGACTTTGGGGATAATCGGTATGGGGCGTATTGGCGCGGAGTTTTCCAAAAGGGCTCTTAGCTTTGGTATGAAAATATTGGCTTTTGACCCGCTTCTTTCCGATGAAAGAGCGAAAGCTCTCAAAGTCGAAGCGGTTAATTTTGAGAAACTCTTAAAAAACTCGGATTTTATTACTATACATACACCTCTGACAAAAGAGACAAAACATCTTATTGATGAAAAAGCGTTTAAGAAGATGAAAAAGGGTGTGAGGATAATAAACGCTGCCAGAGGAGGGATCGTTGATGAAGAGGCCTTAGCGGAAAATCTAAAAACAGGCAAAGTAGCGGGAGCGGCTCTGGATGTTTTTGAGACAAAAGCAAAACCTCCTATTGATAGTCCTGTAGCCGCGTCGGATAAAGTTGTCGCTACCCCGCATTTAGGCGCTTCTACAGCTGAAGCACAGGTAAGTGTCGCTATAGATATGACCAAGGCTGTTTCCGACGCGCTCTTGGGTAAAGGGTATCGTAATGCCGCTAATGTTCCAGCGATGGAAGAAGGAACGTTGGAAATTATTAAACCCTACATAAATTTGGCTGAAAGATTGGGTTCTATCCAGACACAGCTTATTGAGGATCCTATAAAGGCAATAACGGTAAAGTATACGGGGGAAGTGGCTGAAATGGATGTTGCTGTTGTTACACTTGCTTTGATCCGTGGGATATTTAATCCCATTCTGGAAGAAGAAATAAATTATGTTAACGCGCTTTTTATCGCGAAAGAAAGAGGAATAAAGATAACAGAGAAGAAAACTTCCCAAATAACGGATTTCGCGAATCTAATAAGTGTAGAATTTGATACGGGCAGGAAAAAACATTTTATTATGGGTACGCTTTTCGCGAATAAAGAGCCGCGAATAGTCAAAATGGATAAGTATTATGTGGAAGCCATCCCGGATGGATATATGCTTGTTGTATCAAACAATGATCTTCCCGGTGTTGTGGGAAATCTCGGAATGCAGCTTGGTAAGCATGGTATAAACATAGCGGAGATGAGTTTTGGCCGAGACAAGAAAACAGGTCAGGCGATAAGCCTTTTGAATGTTGATAGTGAAGTTCCCGATAGTGTTATCAAGAAGCTTAAAAAGACAAAAGATATTAATGATGTTAAACAGGTTTGTGTAACAGTCTAGAAAATAAGGGAGAACGAATATGGCACAGAAAAAAAACATAATCAGAATAATCGACGTTACTAATCGTGACGGTGTGCAGACATCACGATTGGGTTTGGCTAAGCTGCAAAAAACGCTGGTAAATATTTACTTGAATAAAATGGGGGTATTTCAGTCTGAATTTGGATTTCCTTTTACCCAGCATGAATTCAATTATATCAACGCGAATCTCGCTTTAGCGAAAAAAAACGCGTTATCTCCAATACGTCTTTCGGGGTGGATAAGGGCGATAGAGGGGGATGTTAAAATCGCGGTTGAAAATACGAACGTCGAATACCTCAATATGTCCATTTCAACATCGAACCAGATGATAAAACATAAATTTGCCGGTAAGATGACTCGGTCGGATATTATAAAATCTTTCGTCAAATCCGTTAAATACGCGAAAAAAAGAGGTATTAAGGCAATAGGAGTTAATGCTGAAGACGCTTCAAGAACTGACATAAAATATTTGATCGAATTTGCTCAAGCCGCGGAAAATGTCGGGGCGGAACGTGTGAGATATTGTGACACTTTGGGTTATGATGATCCGTTTTCTATTTATGACAGGATATCGGCAATAGCAAGCGCGGTGAAAATACCCATAGAACTTCATTGTCATAATGATCTGGGTATGGTGGTTGGTGTAAGTATTGCCGGAGCCAAAGCGGCTATCGATAACGGTGTAGACGCGTATATCAATACTACGATCAACGGTATGGGTGAAAGAGCCGGGAATGCGGATCTTGTAAGCTGTATCCTGGCACTTAAATACTCTAGCGGGTTCGCGAATAACCCTAAATATAAGCTTGATCCGCGTATTAATTTAAAGATGGCATGGAGATTGGCGAAATATGCTTCATATGCTTTTGGTGTGCCGATACCTATTAATCAGGTAGGAGTGGGAAAGAACGCGTTTGCGCATGAATCAGGGATACATGCCGACGGCGCTTTAAAAGACAGAAGAAATTACGAGCTTTATGATTATGAAGATCTTGGACGTGGAGAACCTGAAATAATAGAGACAGGTCGGAATATTACGGCGGGTGAATACAGTGGGATCAAAGGATTTCGTAATGTTTATAGCAAATTGGAAGTAAAATTCAAAGACGATAAAGAAGCAAAAGAAATACTTGATCTTGTCAGGTACGCTAATGTGCATACCCAGAGGCCGCTGGTAAAAGACGAGCTTTTGTTTATAGCTAAACACCCGAAAGAAGCTAAAAAAATATTTACAATGAATCCCGCGTAACGCGGAAGAGAGGAAGATATGGCGCAGGCAACTGTACTGGTCGGAGCTCAATGGGGCGATGAAGGCAAAGGTAAGGTAATAGATATATTGACGAAAGATGTGCAGTATGTGGTTCGATATCAAGGGGGGAACAACGCGGGGCATACAGTTGTTATCGGTGATGATAAATATGTATTGCATTTGATCCCTTCAGGAATATTACATTCCGGAAAGATATGTGTTATAGGACACGGTGTGGTTATAGATCCTAAGGCTTTGATTGATGAGATTCTGCTTTTGGAAGAAAAAGGAATAGATTGCAGAGGACGCCTTAAAATAAGCGATAAAGCGCATGTTATATTTCCGTATCACAATAAGATAGATGAATTCCGTGAATCTAAGAGGAAACAGGGTAAGATCGGGACTACAAAAAGAGGTATAGGTCCGTGTTACGCGGACAAAGTCAGCAGGGTTGGTATTCGAATGGGTGAGCTTTTTGATGAAAGGTATTTTAAAGACAGATTGGAAAGTAATGTTGAAGAAAAGAACGCGCTTTTAAAAGATCTTGATTCTTTTGAAGGTTTTCCCGTAGAAGATATATTCAAAAAATATTGTGAGTACGCGCGATATTTAAAGTCATTTACATGTGATACAACGATGCTTTTGAACGAAGCCCTCAAAAAAGGAGATACAATCCTTTTTGAAGGGGCTCAAGGTACTTTTTTAGACGTTGATTATGGAACATATCCTTACGTGACATCCTCAAATTCTACTGCAGGAGGAGCATGTACAGGCGCCGGGATAGGACCATCTAAAATTGATAAAGTTATAGGTGTGGTTAAAGCATATACTACACGAGTCGGGGAAGGTCCGTTTCCCACTGAGTTTGGTCCTGAACTTATGGAAAAGATCCGGGAAAAAGGCGGCGAATTTGGGGCTACAACAGGGCGGGCGCGTAGATGCGGATGGTTCGATAGCGTTTTAGTAAAAAATTCGGTTGATATAAACGGTATAGACGAAGTGGCTATTACAAAACTGGATGTTTTGGATGAAATGGAAACTATCAAGATCTGTACGGCTTATAAATATAATGGTGAGTTGTATTATAATATTCCGGGCAATCCCGGTTTTCTTGATGAATGTGAGACTATTTATGAGGAGCATTCCGGGTGGGAGGAAGATACCTCCAATGCTACAGCTTACAGGGATCTTCCTGAAAACGCGCGAAAATATCTTGATAGAATAAAAGAGCTTATCGGTACGGATATAATTCTTGTTTCAGTCGGAAAAAGCAGAAAACAGACTTTGCCATATAAATGATCAGGTTTTTTGAACGGGTTCTTGACTTAAGAGAAGGTCAATGTTATATTGGATTTTGATCATTTAAGGAAGGAGGAAGATATGCAAGTGAGAAGATATTTTTTAAGAAGTATAATGATACTGATAGCGGTGAGTGTATTAACGTCGGGTTGTGCTTGGAATTTTTACAAACAAAATCCGCGGAGTAAAGAACAGATAGCCGAGTTAGAGGAGAAAATAGATGATCTGGAAGTTCAGAGGGAGCGGGAGAGGTTGGAATTTGAAGATGTAAAGCGGATGCTTGAGCGAAAGTTGGGAAGTCAAATAAAAAATGAAAGCATTTCTTTGTCTGTGGATGAACGGGGATTAGTTATAGTGTTGTCAGACAATATCTTGTTTGATCCCGGAAAAGCCAAGGTCAAAGAAGATGCTTATTCTATATTGGATAAGGTAGCTAGCATTATAAAGAAAAATGTTCCGAACAAAAACATAGGGATTGGCGGACATACGGACAATACGCCTATTAAACATTCCGCTTGGAAATCCAACTGGGAGCTTTCTGTCGCCAGGGCCACGAATGTTTTACATTATCTTATAAAGCAGGAGGTAGAACCGGAAAGATTGTCCGCTATAGGGTACGGAGAACATAAGGGGATAGCGTCGAACAGTACCGAAGCGGGACGTGCTAAGAATCGCAGAGTAGAAATTGTGATCTTACCTGAATTTACAGAAAAAAGAAGCGATAATTTAGAAGATAAAGAACATTTTGTAAAATAGGTATCAGCTATTAGTAGAATAAGAGAGTAGAGAGTAGTCCTTAAACATTTGGAATTCAGGGCCACTCTCTACTTTCTGTTTATGGAGATAATAAATGCGGGGTAATTTGCCAAGACATATAGCTATAATCATGGATGGAAACGGAAGATGGGCCAAAAAAAGAAATCTTCCGAGTATTAAAGGTCACCATTCAGGGGTTAAGGTGGTTTCTGAAATAATAGAAGCTTGTGCTCTCAGAGGGATTGAGGCATTGACTTTATATTCGTTCTCGACAGAGAACTGGAAACGTTCCAAAAAGGAAGTTAACGCTCTGATGTCTCTTTTTGAGGAGAACCTTAAGGCTAAGGGAGAAAAACTAAAAAAGAATAATGTCAGATTTAATGTTATCGGTAGGATAGAGGGGCTTCCTGAGATGCTCCAGAAACTTATAAAGGATCTGAAGAAAGAAACCGTAAATAACGATGGTGTTAAATTAACCCTTGCTATTAATTATGGCGGTAGGCAGGAGATAGTTGATGCCGCGAAAAAATTATATAAAGAAATAGAAGATAAGACCCTGGATATAACAAGTGTAGACGAAGACATTTTCAGTAAAGCTCTTTATACTCAAGGTCTTCCGGATCCGGATCTTATTATACGTACCAGTGGGGAAATGAGGATCAGCAATTTTTTGTTATGGCAGTCCGCTTATTCTGAGTTTTATATAACCGATACGTTCTGGCCCGATTTTAACGAAGAAGAGTTGGATAAAGCGATAAAGAAATATGGAGAACGGCAGAGGAGGTTTGGTGAATAAATTTGTCAAAAGGACAATTGTCAGTCTTGTTTTAATAGGACTTGTATATGCAGTCGTTTATTCGATACCTAATGTGTTCTTTTGTTTGGTTATAGCGTTATTTGTCGGTCTCGGACAATTTGAGTTTTTTCGGTTGGTTCAGAATAAGGGTATATTTGTTTATAAATATTTTGGTACAATTGTGGGGATTTTAGTCCCGGTTGTTATTTTTATGGGGAACAGTTTTCCTGAGCTCAAAAATCTTGAACCTATTTTGATCGTGGCCGCGAGCCTTTTTGCTTTTACCATGCAATTTCTCAGGAAAGACAACGCGCATGATCATTTGGTAAGTACGGCACTTACCTTATTTTCTCTTTTTTATGTAAGCTGGTTCTTTTCGTTTTTTATTAAATTAAAGTTTCTTGAAAATGGAGCGAATTTAATAGCATTTTTGATCATTGCTACGAAAAGCGCGGATATCGGGGCGTATGTTGTGGGAAGTCTTTTTGGTAAGAATGAACTTATTCCGAGGATAAGTCCTAAAAAAACCATAGAGGGGACTTTAGGGGGAGTTATTTTAAGTCTTATATTTTCCGTAACATTGGGAAGGATGTTGACGGGTTTTTCAGTTTTGCACTTATCGATTTTAGGTATTTTGATGGCAACCTTAGGACAAATAGGGGATCTTGCGGAGAGTCTTATAAAACGTGATTGCGGAGTAAAGGATTCGGGTAAGTATTTCGCGGGCATTGGAGGGATGTTGGATCTTATTGACAGTTTATTATTTACTGCCCCGGTCTTTTACTTTTATGTAAAAACATTTTAGTGACGAAAGTATGGCGGTAAGTGAGGACTTCCGGCGGCGGGTAGGCAGATTATTATCGAGCTAAAAGGAATGAGGGGCGAAAAACAAGAGTTCTTGACGGTTAACCCTTAACTCGATTTGTTGAATAGTGTGAATTTTATGAAGAATGTCGTATTACTCGGATCTACCGGATCCGTAGGAAAAAATGTATTGAATATTGTGAGGGCATATCCTGACAAATTCCGTATTAGCGGAATAGCGGCAGGTGAGGATATTAATTTGTTGGGTGCTCAGGTTGAGGAGTTTAAACCTGATGTTGCTGTTATCGGTAACAAAAACTTATATAGCGATTTTAAAACCATTGTTAGCGGAGAGACAAAAATACTTTCAGGGATTGAAGGCGTAGGACAGTTAGCTTCAGGAAAAGAGACTGACATAGTTTTTATGGCGATATCCGGGATTCAGGCGCTTGATCCGCTTATCGCGGCTATTACTGCCGGAAAAACAGTTGCCTTGGCAAGTAAAGAGCCTATAGTCTCGGCGGGAGCCTTGATAAAAAAGTTGGAGAAGGAACACAATGCGCGGATCCTTCCTGTTGATAGTGAACATAGCGCTATTATGCAGTGTTTATGCGGAAGGAATATCGAAGATGTAAACAAACTATATATTACCGGAAGCGGAGGGTCTTTGTTCGGTGTCGAGGAAGACAAGTTTGATGAACTTTCTGTCGAGACGGTTCTTAATCATCCTAAATGGGATATGGGCAGGAAGATAACCGTGGATTCGGCCACACTAATGAATAAGGGACTGGAACTGATCGAAGCGCGGTGGCTTTTTAACGTATTGCCCGAGAAAATAAAGATAATTATTCATCCTGAAGCGATAATACACTCAATGGTAGAGTTTATAGACGGAACTATTTCCGCG
>JAGLIU010000045.1 GCA_023142805.1 Candidatus Omnitrophota bacterium
TTACATATTTTTTTATTACTCATGGCTGAAAATCCCGGGCGTTCGGCTATTGTTGTAAAGTTACTCCCCGGAACGGGTATAACAAAATTTTCTCGCTTCATTTTTTGAATATAATATTTCGCTAACTCGTAGCGTGAAGCGTATCCACTGTTGGTTAAATGATATAATCCGCTTAACTCGTTTGATAATGCCTTTAAAGCAACATCAACAACTGTTTCAGTAAACGTGGGAACGGATACCTCGTCCGCCGCTATCTTTAAAACAGGATTCTTTTGGGCCCATTGGTCTAATTTAAATAAAAAATTCTGTTGTCCTTTGCCAATTACCCAACTTAAACGAAAAACTAAAGAGAGATCATTCAATTTTAAAACTACCTGCTCCCCCCGCAATTTGCTTTTACCGTACACGTTCAAAGGATTTACTTCGTCTTCTTCTTCATATAAACCATCTTTTTTCCCATCAAACACATAATCCGAGCTGAAATGAACAAGTTTGATCTTATTTTTTGAGCAAATATCGGCTAAATTGCTGACAGCTTCATAATTAACCGCAAAAGCCGTCTCTTTTTGTGTTTCCGCCTGATCGACATCATTATAAGCCCCGCAGTTGATCACAAAATCCGGAGAACTCTTCTCTATAAGAGTTTGTAAAACTCGCGCGTTGGTAATATCGCAATCCGCTTCGTTAGGAGCCTCGTAAACAACACCTTTATTCAATAAAACGTCAATAAACTCTTTGCCAAGCTGTCCTTGCGCTCCAATGATAAAAAACTTTTTATCTTTAAACATACTTAACCCCGATATCAATTTCTCTAAAATTTCGCAGTTTTTGATCTTTCTCTGAAACAATTACATCAGATAACGGCCAATTGATATTCAGATCAGGGTCATTCCATATAATACCTGATTCAGTTTCAGGCGCGTATTCTTTGTCACAAGAATACACCACATCGGCTTCATCCGATAATACACAAAACCCGTGAGCGAAACCTGCCGGAATATACAACATATTTTTATTCTCGTCTGACAGAATTTCTGAGATCCATTTCCCGTAGTAAGGTGAATTTTTTCTTATATCAACGGCTACATCAAAAATTTCACCCGATATAACCTGCACAAGCTTAGCTTGAACTTGCGGATCTCTTTGAAAATGAAGCCCGCGAAGAACACCTTTTTTTGATCTTGACTGATTTGTTTGAATAAAGTTGTCTTCAATTCCGAATTTTTTAAATTCCGAAGACTTGTAGGATTCCATAAAAAACCCTCTCTCATCCCGGAAAATTCTTGGTTCGATCAAAATTACATCCGGTATATCTAATTTTTTAAAATTAAACGACATTTCTTATCCTTCGTTAAGTATTCCTTTTAAGTAAGATCCGTAATTTGTGTTAATACTGTCCGCGATCGCTTCAAGCCTGTCCGCGGAAATATACCCCATCCGATAGGCAATTTCTTCTATACAGCCTATTTTCAGACCTTGTCTCTCTTCTATGGTTTTAATAAACATACCCGCGTCCAACAACGAGTCATATGTCCCCGTATCAAGCCAGGCATATCCGCGGCCTAATAAATTAACCTTTAATTTCTTTTGTTCTAAATATACTTTATTAACATCGGTGATCTCCAGTTCACCACGATCGGAAGGGTTAATGTTTTTCGCGATATTAACTACGTCATTGTCATAAAAATAAAGACCTGTAACAGCGAATTTTGATCTAGGCATTTCCGGCTTTTCTTCAATTGAAATGACGTTTTTGTCTTCGTCAAACTCGACAACACCATACCTCTGGGGATCTTTGACATAATATCCAAACACTGTCGCGCCATCTTTTTGTTTTACCGCTTGTTTAAGCTCCTCAGACAAACCCTGTCCGAAAAAGATATTGTCACCTAAAACCAAACATACTTTTTCAGTTCCGATAAAGTCTTCCCCTAGAATGAACGCTTCGGCTATTCCTTTTGGCGCCTCTTGCTCCTTATATTCAATAGTAATTCCCAGATCATTGCCATTTCCAAACAAATTTTTAAATTGAGGAAGAGCCTGAGGTGTAGAAATAATAAGAATATCTCTGATCCCCGCCAACATAAGAACAGAAAGCGGATAATAAACCATAGGTTTGTCATAAACAGGAAGCAGTTGTTTGCATGCCCCTTTTGTAATAGGGTATAATCGTGTCGCTTTACCGCCTGCTAAAATTATTCCTTTCATGATCCTTCCTTTGTTAATGTTTGTTCGTATTCCAGATCCTTCGGCTTCGCTCAGGATGACAGTGTCGGGTACCGTTCCACCTTCCTCAAGGGATGACAAAGAAAGTGCCTTCCTTCTTCCGTGTAAATTCAGGGAAACACGACACTCTATTTACGTAGCTGGGGTTTAAACCCCAGCTACTACTTTATATTGTCCGATGGAGACCGTCACCCTAAGTCATCATATTTCCGATCCTACCACGTTTAATAGACTACAATCCTAATTATTTACCGATTATTTAGACTCTACTCCAAGTTTACGCCATTGCCAAGTTTTTTCCCTAGTCTTCTAACTTTCGCTTCTTAATCCCTTCAGCTCTCTAACTTCGAACCCTTAGCCTTTAGCCCTTAGCCTCTAGCCTAAATTACTTCCTTGTCAATCTCGACCGACTTCTGCGAAGCTTTAGCGTAGCAGAGGAGTGGAGAGATCTCAATAACTCCAGATTCCTCGATTTCGTTCCTCGCTACCGCTCGTCACTTCACTCGGAATGACAGTGTTGAAAGCCTTCTTATCCTTTTGCCTCTGTTTGGCTCTGGCCTTCCAACTTTCGGACCTTAATCCTTTAGCCCTTCGACTTTTTGCTTCCTTGTCATCTTGAGTGAACGAGCAACGCGAGTGAGTCGAAAGATCTCATATGTATATTTAACCTTTTACCCTTAGCCTCTTATCCTATATCCTAAATCCTATCATATATCACTTTTGGTATTGAGTATGTCCTATTGTTCAATATGGTGCCTAGCATGTTCACCTGTTTGCTTTCCAGGGAGATCAAGGCTGCTTTGGCTACCTGTTTTCTGGTTTTGCCTTCGTCAACTACCAGGACTACACCGTCGGCATATGGAGCTGTTACAACGACGTCCTGATAACCTGTCAGGTTGGCGGAATCTATTAGTATAATATCATATTTTTTTGTCGCTTCTTTCATCACATCCGCCATGTCGGAGGTATTTAAAAGCGTTGTCGGGTTAAGTTCGCTGTCTCCGGCGGTAAGAACCGAAAAGTTGTCATTTATTTTCTGCACGGCTTTGGCAAAAGATATTTTCTCCTCAAGAATATTTGACAGACCTTTACTGTTTGACAGTTTTAACATCTTATGTATAACGGGAGCCCTGAAATTCGCGTCTATTACAAGTACCTTACGGTCCAGTTTATCGGACATATAACTTCCCAGGTTCGCTATCACGGCTGTGGTTCCCTCCCCCATCAGAGCTGAAGTGAACAGAATGGACTTCAGGTCCTTGCCCTTTATAAGCAGATATATCTGGTCTGAAAGGTTCCGATACGCTTTTACATATTTTGATCTCTTGTCAGGATCATTTATTACGAGTTTATCAGACATCTTTTTTTTCGGGATAGACCCCAAAAACGGCATGTTCAGAAAATTTTCAATTTCTCGAGGTGATTTGAATGTTTGGTCCATGTATTCAAAGACAAAAGCCAGCATAACTCCTAAGAACGGCGCCATGATAAACGCCAGGATAAGAGTAATAATATCGGAAGTTCCCACCGGTTCAAGAGGAACCTGTGCCTGTTCTATTATCTTTACACTCGCCGGGCCTATGGCTTCAAGATCTGAGATAGGTTCACCCGTAAGGCTCTTTTCCATAGCTGTTATCTTGTCCTGAAGCTGTTTTACCGCTAAGTGTTTCTCTCCGTATTTAAGCTGAAGTTCCGCAAGCTGTTGTTCAAGGTCGAATATTACATACGACCTTGAGACCACGTTGGCGGTTATCGCCGCGCCCATAGGACTGAACTCTTTAACGCCTATAATAAAAAGGTTGGTATCCCTTATCGGTTCTACGTTTATGTTTCCCTTTAACCTTTCAATGGCAAGACGGTAGCGTATGGCTTTCTGCTGTTCTTCGGTGTATTTACCATATTTTTCTTTATCTTTTTGAATGAAATAGTCCACAAGTTTTGCCTTGAGCGGCGAACAAAACTTTTTTTCATAATCCGGCGGCTGATTATAAAGCCCCAGCACTTTGACAACGCGTTCGATCACCGGGCTGGATTTTACTATCTCGCTCTGAGTTAAAGCGATCTGTTCGCTTCTGACGCCCATGATATCCCTGTAATACGGAGATTCCACTTGTTTCTCAGCGGATATAAGCATCTTGACCTGCGCTTCATAGACCGGCGTCCTAAGTTTAAGGCCGATAAATACCGTCGCCATTACGGTAATGTAACAGGTTATAAGCACCGCTTTGTGACGAAAGAAAACCCGGATATAGTCACGTGGTGTCTGGGTGTGTTGGATCTGATTTTCAGAATAATTCTCCATTTTTAACTCCTCTTTTTTTTGTACACAGATTTTCACGGATAATATCTCCATACCCTAATCATAAATTCGCCTTCTGATATCTATTTTATCTCCTCCAAAATTAACTAATAATCCCAGTTTGTAATCAGTGCCTTTCAGATAGCTATATAATTGGTTTTCATAAACTTTCGGCATATGATCAACAGCCTTGATCTCTAGGATGATCTTGTCTTCAATAACAAAATCCGGTTCATATATCCCCACATTTTTGCCTCTAGCCTTTTACCCTTTACCTCTAGCCTCGTACATCCCTTCTTGTCTCTTGCTTCTCGCCTTTTACTCCCTTGTCATCTCGAGCGAAGTCGAGAGATCTCAAATACTCCAGATTCCTCGGCTCCGTTCCTCGCTACCGCTCGTCACTTCACTCCCCTCGACTTCGCTCGGGACAGACGGAATGACAGTGTTGAAAACCTTCCTAGCCCTTAGCCT
>JAGLIU010000046.1 GCA_023142805.1 Candidatus Omnitrophota bacterium
CCTTCCGAGCTTACTATTATGTCGCCGGGTTCTATTACCAGATCGGCATCCGAGTCTCCGTTCATTACGGCTTTTATGTTTACTGTCAGCGATTTATAACCGGCTTTGTCGGTTTTTCGACGAAGAACTTTCACTTTGCTTAAAGAACCGAACTTTGTAAAACCGCCTGCCATAGATATGGCTCTCAAAACCGTTATGTCATCTTCCAGAAAATACGCGCCGGGCTTCATTACTTCACCGTAAACAAAAAACCTTCTGCTCCTTGACTCGATGAGCGAGACAGAAACAACCGGGTATTTCATATATCCATCGGCTAACCTTGTCTGTATCTCTTCCTGTATCTCTGTAAGGCCGTTACCTTTGACCATAACCGAGCCTATATAGGGGAACGATATCGCTCCATCCGGGGCTACGGTAACCGTAAGTACAAGCGGTTCAGGCTGAAGCACACTTACATTAAGCACGTCACCCGTCCCCACGGTGTATTCATCGGTATATTCAGCGGTCGCTAACGGCGCTTCTTCAGCATATCCCGCCGGCGGTACTGTCAGAAAAACAGCGGCTAATACAATTAATATAATGACCCTTCGCATTTTGTTCCTCCTTTTTAAACTGAAATTATAGGCTAAGGGCTAGGGGCTAAAGGCTAAGGGAAAAAGAAAATAAATTTATCTTTTGCCTCTTGCCTTTTGTCCTTTACCTCTTGCCTTTAACCTTCTTACTTCCGGCTCTAAATTCCTTAACCACTAGCCTTTAGCCTCTAGCCTCTCTTACTCCCTTGTCATCTCGAGCGAAGTCGAGAGATCTCAAAGACTCCAGATTCCTCGACTCCGTTCCTCGCTACCGCTCGTCACTTCACTCGGAATGACAGTGTTGAAAACCTTCCTATCCTTTTACCTCTAGCCTTTAGCCTCTCTTACTTCCGGCCCTTAGTCCTCTAAAACAACACACTTACTCCCACGGACATTACGCTTTTGTCGTATCCGGATATCGCGCCGGATTCCTTTTGTGAATACGAATATGACAGGTCTGCTTGTATATTCTCTCTTATATCGTATATCAAACTCAGGCGTGCCCCGAAATATTCATATGTACTGCCCACGTTTGTGTATTCACTCCGGCTATAATAAGCGCTGGCGTTCGCGGCCAGTCTTTTTAAAGGACGGCTTTTTAACGTCCCCGAAAACCGCCAGTAATCGGACTGACTGGAACTGTAAAAGGTATCGTTATATTTTTTCTCTAACTTGATATTCCCGCTGGTGGTTTTGGTAAAATTATCCGTGAGAGCCATCATTAGATTTACCGTTGTGAAATTCTCATCATCTATGGAACGACTGAAATCAGCACCTGCCATACAGTCATAGTAGATCTGCGGTGTCAGGTACTGTCTTATGCCCGCCAGGGCAGTGTTTTTCAAAATATCACCATACGCGTCAAAATCCCTTCTTGTAATATCATACATAAGCGAAAATGTCGTTTCCGGACCCGGCATATACATCATTGAAAGACCGCCTCTATTCATATAAGAGTCGGTATAACCCGACCTTGTGTGAATATATATCCCGTTCGTATACTCCGCGGAGACCATTATCTGTTTTGACATGTCTCTTTCATATCGAAGATTCATATTATTTCTGCAATAACTGTTCCTTCCGTCCCCGCTTCCGGAAGCATCGTCGAAAGTCGTAGGCTCGTCCGCGTGAAGAAAAGAATTGTTCAGGAAAATACGATCATACATTGTGAATTCTTTACGTAAGTCCAGCGTCACGTCCTCTGAAAGATTATCAAACTTCCTGTTAGAAGCGAATATTTCCTGTCTTAGGTTACCTAACAAACTTGCTTCCCAGGTTTTTTCTTCTTTAACCACGTCAATACCAACCAAAAGATCCGTTATAAGATCTTCTTTCGCCTTGTTTTTGCTATAGGTTACATTGCTATCATATTTTTCGTGTGCTTTACCGATAAAATTTATGTCAAACCCTCCATAAGTAAAAGCTTCAGCGTTTATAACCGCTATTGTTACGCTTAAGACTAACATTAACAATAAAATTGTGGGTTTCATTATGCCACTCCCCTTACTGTTGATCGTACAATTTGTAAAGATCACTTTTTCGGATTCTGTGGTGCCCTCCCGGGGTCTTTAGTGTCTTTATTTTCTTCTGATAAATATATTTCTTCAAAGTAGAAAGACTTACGTGAATGAATTCAGCGGCTTCAGTCGTAGTTAAAAAAGTCTTTTTATTTTTATCTTTCTCTTTCACAATATCCCCACTGTCATGTTTTAAGGTATAAACGGGTAAAATCGTTTAAAACCGTGTAAAATCGTGTATTCGAAATATCTGGCATTTTAAACTATTTGACACTATTTGTCAACTTTTTAGCACTTAACAAACAATAATTAGGGAAAAGCAAACCAAAAGGGATCAAATCCTGATTTTACGCTTTACAATGCATAAATTCCATCAAAAAATGTGTCTCCAAATAACAAGAAAGGAACACATATTATCCTAGGTCTTAGCGAAAAGTTTGAGATTACTTCCATTTGATCCCGGATACCCCGGATAAAATCCGGGGTTCCGGGATGACGACGGGGGAGGAGGATCAAGTCCGGGGTTCCGGAATGGCGACTTTTAAATGGGGACAGCGCCCTATTATTATTCCAACAAAAGCTTAGATGTTATACAACGTAAAAAAGTGAAGTACTTAAGTGTACTTTCAAGGTTTGAGCTCATTTCCGTGAAAATGAAAACAAAAAGAAGACACCTACTGACAAATATGTCCCGTACAAACAAAGATTCTTCGACTCCTCTGCTTCGCTAAAGCTTCGCAGAGTCGCTCAGGATGACACCTCGAAAGTACCCACAATATGTCACACCATCAACCCGGTTATATCCCGGCTTTATTGAACGTTGCCGGTAAATTTTCTAAAATATCCGACGCTATCAGAGAAAACGGACCCTTCTTATCAAGCGCTATATCTCCAGCTAACCCGTGTAAATAAACAGCGCTTATTACCGCGGAATAATCGCTAACACCCTGTCCTATAAATGACGTGATCATGCCTGTCAGAACATCCCCGGTTCCCCCCGTCGCCATGCCGGAATTACCCGTCTGGTTCTCATACACATTTCCTTCGGGGTCGGCAACAAGCGTTTTATGTCCCTTTAAACATACAATCGCGCCGGTAGATTCAGCCACACTTTTTACGATATATTCCCTGTTTGACCGCACCGCGGGAACATCCTTCCCGATAAGGTTCGCCATTTCTCCCAGATGCGGCGTAATAACGGTTCTTCCTTTTCTTTCCGTAAGAACGTCTCCTTTTATCGCGTTAATTCCGTCGGCATCAAGCACTACGGGTTTATCTATTTCTAAAACAAGCTCTTTTACAAGTTTAATTGTATCTTCTTCTTTTCCAAGACCGGGGCCTATCGCGACAACATCACATTTTTCGCAATACTTTAAGATCTCGTCTTTCGCTGCCAAAGCCAAAGACGCTGTCGGGGTCTCACTAAGAGGCAACGTCATCACTTCCGTAAGCTTGGTCTCCATTATCACGTTCAAGGATAAAGGTACTCCGCACGTAACAAGTCCGCTGCCCGATAAAAGCGCGCCTTGCGCGGTAAGATAACTCGCGCCTGTCATTCCTCTGGAGCCCGCCAAAACTAACACTTTCCCGTAACTTCCCTTATGGGAATCTTCTTTTCTGGAAGGGATCTTTTCAATATGCTGTTTAAACATTTTTAACTCCTATCGCGTTAGATACAGCAAGCTCTTTCGTATGCGAAATACTTACAAGAACGTTCGAAATATCGTTCTCCTCCATCAGTTGTTTAGCCATCCCATGAAGACACGCGTACGGTTTACCGTCTGTACCGTTCAAAATTTCTATCTCCGCCCAATTAAGACCTATCTTTGCCCCGTCCGGCAGAGCTTTTTTTACGGCTTCTTTCGCCGCGAATTTTCCGGACATATGCATCGCGTACGCTTTTTTATCTTTCGCGTGTTCGAGTTCTTTTTCCGTAAATATTTTGGTTAAAAAATTATCACCATGTTTTTCCACGGCTTTTTTGAAACGTTCTATATTTACAGCGTCTATACCAACACCCGCGATGCTCATTTTATAAGTTCCCTCATTTCTTTTACCGCTTCCTCTATCCCGATGAAAACGGATCGCGCTATTATGGAATGACCTATATTAAGTTCATATATTCCGTTCATCCTGGCTACAGGTATAACATTCTGATATGTCAGACCATGTCCGGCACAAACAACCAACCCTTCTTTAATGGAAAATTCGATCATCTCTCTCAGATTTTCCAATTCTTCTTCCACATTTCCCTTCGAAAGAAACTCTTCGGCATACCGACCCGTATGAAACTCTACTATCTCCGCGCCCGCTTTTTTGGACGCTTCGATCTGACGAACATCAGGATCAATAAATAGACTCACTTCTATACCGTTTTCTTTAAGACGCTCGATACAGGACTTAATACCTTCCGTATTACCCGCTACATCCAATCCGCCTTCGGTCGTAACCTCTAAACGTTTCTCCGGAACTAAAGTCGCCTGATCCGGATTCACAGAACACGCGATATCAACTATTTCCGGATCTATCGACATCTCCATATTAAGTTTGGTCGTAACTGTCTTTTTCAATTTTTTAAGATCCTCATCCTGAAGATGCCTGCGATCCTTCCTCAGGTGGCATACGATCGAATCACAACCCGCTCTCTCACTTGTCTTTGCCGCTTCTACCGGATCAGGTTCAATTGTCCTGCGTGCTTGTCTCACCGTAGCGACATGATCAATATTAACGCCTAATTTCATAACTCTTTCCTTTAAACCAGATCAGTGAAACCCAAATCAAAGGTCATTATCCTTCCGCTTACAGCCTTACGTTTGGATAACCGCCTTCTCCTCATTATCGTTATTTTCTTCCACTGAATCTTTGTTTATCAATTCGATCGGAATGTATACATCTACAACTTTATCCGGGAGCCTGAGAAATTTCACATCAGAATTTATACCCAAATTTAATCTGATACTGCGTGTATATTCGCCGAGATTTATCTTATCGGTCTGCAGATCTTCGACTTGAGAAATGATCTCTTTAGGGCCGAATACAGATATTTTCTGAGGTTCTACTATTATTTTATCAAAAAGCACCCGGTATCCGGCCGGGGATTTCCCCGAGAATACCGGCTTTACAGGTACATCTTTAACTATAAATTTATAACGCGAAAACACATCCTCAGCGGTCTCTTTTTTCTGGGAAAATGAATCACTATTAACCAGATCAAAAACATAGAACCATGTCGCGACCGCTAACGCGAGCGAAATAATCTTTGCCAAAAAATTATTCGTTATTATTTTGCCCAGATTCATATTTTATCCCGCTCTATTTTTCGTTTTATTAAGATCTTTTTCAAAATGGAAGGCAAAGATCTTTTTGTTATCCTCGGAGTATACGCTTTTTCCAAAATCTTGGTTATATTTTTAGGATCTACGTCTTCTGTTGTCATTTTTCCGCCGACAGCCAAAGAGATCTTCCTTGTTTCCTCACTTACTACGATTATTACCGCGTCAGTCTCTTCACTTAACCCGAGTGCCGCGCGATGACGTGTGCCCATGGTCTTTGAAACATGAGGATTCTGTGTAAGAGGAAAAAGACATGCCGCGGCTTCTATCCGCTGTTCGGAAATTATGATACCACCATCGTGAAGAGGCGTCCCCGGCGTAAAAATAGTGTTTATAAGTTCATTCGTAACAACGCTGTCTATACTTACTCCGCTCTCGACATAACGCCTGAGCCCTATTTCTCTTTCCGCGGCGATCAACGCTCCGACACCTCTTTTTGAAAGAACCACTGCCGCCTTAGCTATCTCACCCAGGATCTCTTTTTCTCCCGAGAACATCCCGAACCTGCCGATCCTGGCAAGCCCTCTCCGTATTTCAGGCTGAAATATTATAAGAAACGCGACAACGGATATCGCCAAAAGCCGCGTAAGAAGCCAGTTTATAATAACAAGATTCATGCTTCCTGTGAGCATTATAACCAGAGAAATAACTATAATGCCTTTCAGTACCTGCTCCGCGGCGGTACCCCTTAGAAGCAAATACGCCACATAATAAACCCCCCAAAGGATCAGAACCTCAAGCGTTATTTCCCAGTAATTTAATAAAAAATCCATAATTTACGATCAACCTTTATCTTTTCAATACGTACGAGAGCGAAACTCCGCTCCTGCCATTTACTCAACTTCCATTATTGCCCGAACAACACGCGCTGTATCACGCATCGCGTTAACATCATGTACTCTTACTATATCCGCCCCGTTCATGATCGCCGCGGTGCAAGCCGCAAGCGTACCATAAACTCTGTCATCTTCTTTTTTACCGATAATGTTCCCTATAAATGATTTGCGAGACGCTCCTATTAAAATCGGTTTGTTTAATTTTTTAAAACGTTTCATATCCCTTAATATCCGAAGATTATCTTCCTGTCTTTTTCCAAAACCTATCCCCGGATCAATTACTATTTTATCAGAACTTATCCCTGCTTGTCCCGCTTTTTCAACCGCCGCCGCCAAGTATTCATATATTTCTTCTATAACATCATCGTACTTGGGTTCATCCTGCATATCCTGAGGAGTTCCTTTCATATGCATTAAAATGATCCCGGCCTCGTTTGAGGCTATTATCCCCGCCATCCGGAGATCGCCGCTTAACGCGGTAATATCATTGACAACCTCGACCCCTTCTTTTAAAGCTATCTCAGCCACTTCCAACTTGTATGTATCGATGGACAAGGGTATATCTATCAAAACTTTAAGCGCCTTAATAACCGGTAAAACCCGCTTGATCTCCTCTTCACAAGAAACCCTTTCGGCCCCGGGCCGTGACGATTCGCCTCCGATATCAATTATATCCGCGCCTTCAGCCGCCATCTCCCGCGCTCTACAAACAGCAACATCCGCTTTCAGATATTTTCCTCCGTCTGAAAAAGAATCCGGGGTAACATTCAATACCCCCATTATACAAGTACGCTCTTTCAAAGGAAGCACGTATTTACCCAGCCGCATCTATCCCCGCTTTTCAGAAGCGTCTTTATCCAGCCCAAGAACCTGACGCACTTCACTTTCGTCCAAAGTCTCTTTTTCCATAAGCTTAGAAGCCAACGCGTCTAACTTATCTTTATTTTTGATCAGATTGTTCCTTGCTTCCTCATAACAACCGTCAATTATCTTTTTTATCTCTTCGTCTATAATATTCGACGTTTCTTCACTGTAATTCTTTTCTTCCGTAAGATCCCGTCCCAAAAATATCTGTTCATGTCTTCTACCGAAAGTCAAATGACCTAAACGTTCACTCATCCCGTACTGGGTAACCATATTCCGAGCGATCTCTGTGGCTTTCTTTATATCATCATGCGCTCCGCTCGATATCTCGCTAAAGGTAACCTCTTCACTGGCCCTTCCTCCGAGCATTACCGTTATCCTGCCTAAAAGTTGACTTTTCTTGACTATGTGACTATCACTTTGAGGTAAGTTTATAGTATACCCTAAAGCCATCCCTCTGGAAACAATGGTTACCTTATGCAACGGATCGGCTCCCTTGACCAAATACGACATCAGCGCATGTCCGGATTCATGATAGGCCGTTATTTTTTTCTCTTCTTCATTTATCTTTCGTGAGCGCCTTTCCGGACCGGCAATAACACGCTCCATCGCCTCTTGAAGTTCCGACATACCCACAGAACTCTTGTTCCTCCTCGCGCCTAAAAGCGCGGCTTCGTTTATGATATTCGCCAGATCGGCTCCTGAAAAATACGTGGTCTGTTTAGCTATCTTTTCGAGATCCACATTTTTATCCATCTTTACTTTTAACGCGTGAACCTTAAGTATCGCTTCTCTGCCTTCGAGATCAGGCCTATCCACCACAACCTGCCTGTCAAAGCGTCCGGGCCTCAAAAGCGCCGGGTCCAATACATCCGGCCGATTTGTCGCGGCTATAAGTATCACACCCGTAGCCGTATCAAACCCATCCATTTCTGACAAAAGAGCGTTTAATGTTTGTTCTCTTTCATCATGCCCTCCGCCTATACCGGAAAATCTCTGCCGGCCGACAGCGTCTATTTCATCCATAAATATAATGCAACCTTTTTGGCTTAATTTAACGGATTTTTTTGCCTGTTCAAACAGATCCCTTACCCTGGAAGCGCCTACACCAACAAACATTTCCACAAAATCAGATCCGGATATACTAAAGAACGGCACGCCGGCCTCACCCGCTACAGCTTTCGCCAGAAGCGTCTTTCCTGTTCCGGGAGGCCCCATTAAAAGAACACCTTTCGGCATTTTACCGCCAAGTTTCTGGAACTTGAGTGGATTTTTAAGAAATTCGATCACCTCTTTAAGCTCTTCTTTTGCCTCTTCTATCCCGGCAACATCATTAAAAGTGAATTTCATTTTATCTTTTGTCGCGAGACGTGCCCGCGACTTTCCGAAAGACATCATCTTTCCCCCGCCGGCGGCCGCACCCTTGTAAATGAAAAACCATAGAAACAAAATAAAAAGAAGCATCGGTCCCAAGGAGAAAAACAAATTCGATAAAAAAGTCTGTGGAGGTTTAATATCAAAGTGCGGAACATTTTCCCGTAAAAGATCTATAAGATTCAGATCTTCACGAGGAATGTTCACTACAAAAGATTTGCCGTCACTGAATTTCCCGATAACTTGTTCCTCGATCTTGACAGCGGACTCTATAACCTGGCTCTGCGAATTGGTCTGGACGATCTGATAAAATTCCTTATAAGTTATCTCCCTGGAAGTGTCTTCCATAGAAGAAAAAACCCATTGAAACATAAGAAAAACACCGGCTATTATCATTATCCAAACAAACCGATCCGGTATATTTTTTTTGTTTTTTTCGGAATTTCCTGAAAGCTTTTTCTTATTACTATTATTCTTCTCTTTTTCTGCCATGAACCCGAGCCTCCGATTGATATATTACATATCCAATTTTGTGCTATTGTAACATACGTTTATACAAGGGTCAAATATTCGCGTCATAATGTACCGTCCGGACAATTGATCCTCTTCGTCTCAAATGTTACATTTTTTTGCCAGGCATAAAAATGT
>JAGLIU010000047.1 GCA_023142805.1 Candidatus Omnitrophota bacterium
GCCGATATGTCAGTTTTTTTATATTTCCTCCCGCGTTCCTGAAAAGTTCTTTAAAAATGCTTTTCCTGATCGTTCCCGGCTGCAGAAGAATGTCTTTAATATCTATCTCCGTCATTCCTTTGTTCACGTTACCATTATTTTTAATCAAATTGATAAGATCCAGATCTTCCCTGACAGTATCAGATAAATTGACCAGTGTTCGTTCTATTTTTGGATTTATTTTTTTCAAATACGGCAATATTTCATGTCTTATTCTGTTTCTAAGAAATCTCATATCAAAATTACTGCTATCTTCCACATAAGTTACATCACTCTTTTTTAGAAAGCCGATTATTTCGTTACGGGAAACCCTGATCAATGGCCTTACGATCCTGATCTCCTTTTCTTCCCGTACCGGGGGAATACCCGCGATACCTTGAGTAGACGAACCATGGATCACTTTCATCATAACCGTCTCTGCCTGATCATCCATCGTATGCCCGGTAGCTATCACATTACATTTGTTATTTTTAGCTGTTTTAAACAGAAATTCATACCTCTTTTCTCTGGCTTTTTCTTCTATGGAAGTCCCTTTCACGCCTGTTTTTTTGACATTTACCCTGCCCATCACACACGGCACTCCGAGATCTCCGGCAATATTTTTTACAAACTTTGAATCCGCGCGGGATTCCCGGCCTCTGAGCTGATGATCCAAATTGGCCGCGACAACAGTTATACCTAATGTTTTTTGTATTCCCAAAAGCGCTTTTAATAAACTTACCGAATCAGCCCCGCCGGAAACCGCGACAAGTACTTTGTCCCCTTTAGCGAACATCTGGTAATGTTTAATAGTGTCTTTGACCCTTTTAAGAAAAGCGGAATATGACAGTGTTTTGTCACCCATTAGAATACTCTCCGGCTATGAACTATAATCAAGAACTGAAAATGAAAAATAACTTCTATAAAGCCCATCTATCTATTTCTTTTTTAAACTCTCCTCTAAACTATAAATACATCCGCAATAATTCTGTTTATACAGGTCCCATTCTTTCGCGAGTTCTATTGCCCGTTTAAATCCATCTTTTTTCTTAAAATTAGCGGAAATGAACTTTTCCCCTCCGAGCTCTCGTCCTATAGAGTTCACTTTTTCCGCGTCTTTCATCGGCCCTACACTTAATGTTGTAGTAAAAAGATCGAATATACCCTCGCGAAAATATTCATATGTTTTTTCAAGTCTCATCCTGAAACATATTTCACAGCGCGCGCCGCCTTCCGCTTCATTTTCAGCGCCTTTTACGGATCCAAACCATCTTTCTCTGTCATAAAGACCTTCGATCAAATCAAAACTCAATTGATCCGCCACTTTTTTTGCCGCCCGCAAACGCTTTTCATACTCATCCACGGGATGAATGTTAGGACCATAGAAAAATCCCGTTATTTTATGCCCGTCACACATCAGCTGTTCCGCCGCTCCGGCCGCGCACACCCCGCAACATATATGCAATAAGATATTCATAATAAAAATCGGGGAACACCTTACATAATATCAGATGATAATGGTATCCCCGTCGGTACCTGTTGTTTCCAATATCCGATAGTACGCTTTAATCCTTCTTCAGTCGATATTTTCGGATCGTATCCTAACAATTCTTCCGCCCGTGAGATATCATAAACTCTATGCTTAAAATACTGTTTGATAATTTTTCTCACCGGAGGGATTACCATGGCCGCGTTGATCAACTTTCGAGGAATAACCAAGGGCCGCGCCCCCAGAAGTTCGCTATATAACAATTCCATGAAACTTCTTATGGTTATAACACTTTTGTCCGCCGCCATAAAGGTTCCCTCAAGAGCCTCGTCCTTGTCCATAGCAAGCATCAACACTTCGACAATATTATCAATATAGCCTAAATGTAATTTTGAATCCACTTCGGGAATATCGAGCACGGGTAAATATCTCCTTATTATCTTTTTGAACAATTTATCCAAAGCATGCGGCTCTCCTTCCCCATACACCATACACGGCCTTATTATAGCTGTCCTCAAACCTTTATTCCTAAACCCGACCGCGATACGTTCCGCCTCTATTTTAGATTTCCCATAAGCGTTTGACGCTTTATATGGCATATCATCCGTAAGCGGTACTTGCTTATTTCCGCTGATCACCGAGACAGAACTGATATAGATCAGTCTTTTAATATCTGAAGCAAAACCGGCTCCACAGATATTCCGGGTAGTCATTGTATTTACCTTCATCAGCTCTTCCGC
Organism: Candidatus Omnitrophota bacterium; assembly: GCA_023142805.1. Taxonomy (GTDB): domain Bacteria; phylum Omnitrophota; class Gorgyraeia; order Tantalellales; family Tantalellaceae; genus JAGLIU01. The sequence goes on from JAGLIU010000047.1 coordinate 2,248, forward strand.
GAATTTATCGCCTCCCACTTTCGCCGCGCAATGAAAAACAATATCAGGTCTGATCTCAGCAAACGCTCTATCCGTTTCGTTTTTGTCCAGAATATCACAAACGGTCAAAGGCACATTCAATCTTTCCAGAAAAACGGTATTGCTTGTTTTTCTTACCAGACAAGCGACATTATGCTCCTCAAGGGTCAACCTTTTAACAAGATTCTCTCCGATAAATCCGGTAGCTCCGGTAACTAGTATCTTCATAATTCCATCTCAATATTAGACCGTAACAAATATTTTCACGATCTCATCTCAAAAATAAAAAACGCGGGAACGAAACCATATCCCCCTCATCTGTTTTTAGCCTCTTTTTCTGTACTTTAATTTCATAGCTATTATGAATAAACAAAATACGAGCGCTATACCGTTCGCCACCATAATAGGAAGCTCTTTTATCATAACCCCATATATCAACCAAACGATCATACCGATAGCAAGTACTACATACATCCCCAAAGAAATATCCCGGGCATGCCGCGTTTTAAGTATCTTCATCACCTGAGGCAAAAAAGATATTGTTGTTAATGTCCCCGCTATTAATCCAATAATATTCGTATGCATCTATTTGTTCTCCTTTTACGTAAAAAGGGTCAAAACTCAATCTTGTCCCTTCAGACTACTTTTCAAGTGTTTTCTTCAACTCATGAACCTGATTCCGATAAACAATGGCTTTTTCGAACTGTAAGTTCCGCGCGGCATTTTCCATATCTTTTTCTAAATCAGATATCACTTTACGTATATCATATTCTTCTTCCGTTTCCCCGGTTACATCCTTTACTATCTCTTTCGCCCGTTTGTACGTTTCAACTCCTTCGATTATAGCTTTTTCTATTGTCTGTGGAGTAATATCGTTATCTTTATTAAATTCGAGTTGTCTACAACGTCTTGTCTCCGTCAGATCAATGGTCTTTCGCATTGAATCTGTGATCTTATCCGCGTACAGAATAACTTTACCCGAAATATTTCTGGAAGCGCGTCCGGCAACCTGGATAAGAGATGTCCAGCTCCGCAAAAAACCCTCCTTGTCAGCGTCTAATACGGCTACAAGCGACACTTCGGGTATATCCAACCCCTCTCTTAAGAGGTTGATCCCGATCAGGCAGTCAAATTTTCCGAGCCTGAGATCTCTTACTATTTCAATCCTATCAAGCGTATTTATTTCTGAATGAAGGTATCTTACTCGTAGTTTCATTTCCTTCAAAAAACATGTAAGTTCTTCCGCCATACGTTTTGTTAACGTTGTTACAAGCACTCTTTCTTTTTTTAAAGCTCGTTTTTTTATCTCATTGACCAGATCATATATCTGACCATCCGTAGAACGCACGGATATAGGCGGATCAACCAACCCTGTTGGCCGGAGGATCTGTTCCGCTACCGTTTTACTCTGTGAGATCTCGAATTCTCCGGGTGTTGCCGAAACAAAGAGAATTTGATTCGTTACTTTCATAAACTCATCGAATTCTAAGGGCCTGTTATCAAGCGCGGACGGAAGACGAAATCCGTGAGAAACCAAGGTGTTTTTACGAGCTTGATCCCCCTTGTACATAGCTTTGATCTGAGGAAGCGTTACATGAGATTCATCTATTATCACAAGAAAATCATCCTCAAAATAATCCAACAAACACCACGGCCTTGAACCCTTTTTTCGTCCTGAAATATGCCTTGAATAATTTTCTATACCATTACAGTATCCGAGTTCCGAAAGCATATCCATATCATATTTAGTACGCGAGTCAAGACGCTGTGCTTCCAAAAGTTTACCCTCCCCCTTCAGAACCACAAGTCTTTCTTTAAGCTCCGCGGATATAGATAGTAAAGAAGCGTCTATTTTTTCTTTTGTCGTAACAAAATGCTTCGCGGGATATATGGAGATCTTTTCAAGGTTCGTTAAAATATCTCCTGAGATCGGATGAACTTCGGATATCCGCGCGACTTCATCTCCAAAAAGTTCTATACGTAACACCGTCTGTTTATATGCCGGAAAAACCTCTACGATATCGCCCCTTACCCTGAACTTGCTCCTGTCAAAATCCGAATCTTTACGCTCATACTGTATATCCACTAAACTCTTCAGAAGACTCTCCCTGGTAAGTTTCTGACGCACCTTCACGTTCACAAGCATGTTAGAATAATCTTCGGGACTTCCTAAACCATAAATACATGATACACTCGCGACTATCAGAACATCTTTTCTCGAAAAGATAGAACTTGTAGCAGACAGCCTCAATCGATCGATATCGGCGTTTATAGACGCGTCTTTTTCTATATACACATCTGTTTGCGGGATGTATGCCTCCGGTTGATAATAATCATAATAACTTACAAAATACTCAACCGCGTTTTGAGGAAAGAATGTTTTGAATTCTGAAAAAAGCTGTGCCGCGAGCGTTTTATTATGTGATATTACCAATACAGGTTTATTTATACGTTCTATGATATTGGCCATAGTAAAGGTTTTACCGCTTCCGGTAACACCCGCTAAGGTCTGACAAGAAGACTTATTCTCTATCGACCTGACGATTTTCTCAATCGCCTCAGGCTGATCCCCCGCCGGCTTAAGCTCAGTTATCAGTTTAAATTTATCCATGATCTGGTATTTGATATGTAGTCTCTGCCTAACAATTCATTCTATAAAACAAAATTCACTTCCCGGAATGACAGCATTGAGACCCTTCCAACTTTCGCCCCTCGATCCTTTAGCCTCTAGCCTTTAGCCTTTCTACTTCCTTGTCATCTCGAGTGAATGAGGAGTAAAACGACGAACGAATCGAGAGATCTCAAGTACTCCAGATT
>JAGLIU010000048.1 GCA_023142805.1 Candidatus Omnitrophota bacterium
TCACCACTTATAAAAGCCTCGTAGCAGTAAAATGTTACGAGGCTTTTTGTTTCTCTAGATAGCGCACATACCCCCATGTCCTAAAGACTTACGCGATTGATGAAGCGACCGAGGACGCAATGTCCGAGGAAGTGTCGCGAGCTCCGTCGAGCGACCAATCCCATATGCCGACTCCCGTATCTCTTTATCTCTAAAAGCGCCTTTAGTTAACTATTCCTAGTCAATCGGCTATTAGGACTATAGTAGGCATAACAATATAGAGATAACCGGAGAATAGTCAGATAATGTAGGAGATTAACTAAAAAACGGAGGTATATGAGGAGATAAGTATCTCTAGTTTATCTCTGTATTGGTATTTATGTTGAAGAGAGTGAGTTTAACATATATAATTTGTTTAGGAGGCAACGCAGATTATGGCATTAACATGGGTAACTAGACCTGGCTCTAATGTTCCGGATGATCCAGAATTGCTTAAATCAATTGATAGTAAACAAAAAGAATTTAGTACCATTGATAGCATGAGCGATGAAGAATGTTGCCGGGTATGTGGCGCTACAGGAGACTTGAGTTTGGAACATACCCCGGCGAAAGCAGCTTTCAATAAAACATCCTTTTTGGCGTTATCAATGCGGCATCCGCTTGAAGCCTTTGTACAGTGGCAGGGGAGGAAAGTGCAGGGTGGCAGTAAAGATAAAACACTATGCAAAACGTGTAACAACAATACTGGTAGCTGGTACAATGCTGAATATGTGAAATTCGCAAGAAAATGTGCTTTTCATGCTAAACCTGAAAATGCAGGCAAAAGCATAACTTTAAGCCTGAAGGCCTATCCCAACAGACTGATCAAGCAAGCATTAACAAATATTTGTTCTGTATCTCAACCTGGGTTATGTAAAAGGCATCGTACATTGAAGGAGTTGATTCAGCAAAAAGAAATGGTTGCATCAATAAGCCCATTAAAAGTCGGAGTTTTTATTAATGTAAACAATGTTGGACGTTCATCAGGAGTTACCGTTTTTGTTGATAATAATCGCAAAATAGCCAGGCTTATAGCAGAATTTTCTTTTTGGCCACTAGGATGGATACTCACCTTTGATGATATATCATATCCGGGTATTCTTGATGTTAGTGAATGGACCAATATTGATAATGGTGAGAAAAGACAGTTAACATTAGAGATGCCTTGCCAGTGGGTAGCTGGACCATATCCAGGTGATTTCAGATCTCCAGAACAATTGGCTCCAGGGGGCAGTAAAAGCGTTAAATAATACATGTAAAAGGAGTATTTATGTCAGGTTACAAAATCAAAAAGGATCGCCGCCCGGAAGGGACTAATTATAGTGATTGGGATACATTGTCTTTTGGGGAGACCCTCAAGAAATTTACTAATTTTTTTGACGTATTAGTACCACCGATAGTGGTGGGGTTGTATGGGAAGTGGGGATCTGGAAAAACAGAAATGATTAATGCCTTAGCAGAAGAGATTGATTCTAGCCAATATGTTACACATGTTTTTGATGCTTGGAAATTCAGGAAAGAAAAAAACATTATTTTACCTCTGTTACAGGAGATAGCGAGTAAGCACAAGAAAAATACTCAGGTAAAAAATGCTGCAAAAAATATAATTACGGCAACAACGTTAATAACATTAAATCAGGTTATGAAAAACAAGCTGGGAATTAATATAGAAGAAGTTAAAAATGGATTGAAATATGCAGAAGAAAAACAAAGGCATTATGAAGATTTTGTAAATAAAACTATTGAAATGGAAAAGGACTTCGATGATTTAATCGATGGCATTGTAAAAGATGAAAAGAAATTTATTATATTCATCGACAATTTAGACAGGTGCTTGCCGGAACACACGCTTGATCTTTTAGAGGACATTGCAAACTTTATGCATTCGGATAAATGCATTTTCATTTTATCGATGGATAAAGATGTTGTTATTCAAGCTATACAGGAAAAATATAAGAATTTCAGCGGGAAAAATTATTTAGAAAAGATAATTCAAATCGGATTAAATATGCCGACACCAGCTATTGATGATAGCGGGAAATCGAAGGGGATATATCATTTTATGAAGAGGTATGAAAAAGCGAAGGGCTACGACAAAAGCTCGGAAGCTGGGGATAGCCGAGATCGAATTCATAAACAATTATCCAAGACATTAAATATGCTATTTAGCCAAGGTTTCTTAAATAATCCTAGACGCATTGAAAGATATGTAAATAGATTTATTGTTTTGGAGAAAATGAATATTTTGAATATTGAGGAAAAACCAGATAATGTTGCTTTTGTCATTATGATGCTAGTGTTCAAGGAGCAGTTTCCCGATGCCTATAATTCGGTTGTATCCGAGAAAGATATAAAGACATTAAATGCTTTGATTAATTTTTCAGTAACTACAGACAACACTCCTAGCAAGTTTAAGGGGCAGCCCCAGCACGGACTTCGGATATATAATGAATTGTTATTTGAACTATATAAAAACGATCATAGTTTTTATGCTTTTTTAGGTCTCTTTCATAAGGTTACTACAGATAACGGGAAGATGTCAGATGATGCTAAAGTATTAACTCAATTTATTGAAGCTAGGAAACTCGTCAGTATGATCGATTAGCATTCTGTGATTGGAGAGATATCCACAGTTCTCTCTGTTTGTTCCAATTCTTTTCTTTAGTAATAACCCGCATCTTATGCTCAGGGATAGAATACAATTTCTTATCCTCAGACAATAAGACATCTTCCTGTATCCCCGGACAAAGAAATAGCAAATTCAATATTTGTGATACCCTGGAAGGGGAAAGACCCAGCCAGGAAGCGACATTGCTTGCAGTTTTCTTTGGATTATCCGATAGATATTTCTTGATTTGATGAGCTAAGACCAGGTACTGTCTGAGCTTTGGCTCTTTTTTGATATTTTTATTCAGTACTGTCTGAGATGGTCTCCGCGGATGCTTTATTCCTATATTAAATTCCGAACGCATTATTTTCCTCCAAATAGTTCATCATAAAGATCGGCAATACCTTTTTCATTTATAGTAAGTCCGAGAGCTCCCGTTTTGCCGGAATAATCTATTTCTTGCAGTAGATGTTTTAAGACTCGGTGCTTCTCATCCGCGATCAAGGAATCCCAGCTCGCACGGATCTTCTCTAGAACCATCCTATATCTTTCTCCAAATAGAGAATCATTTATCTTTATGCTGGGAAGAAGATCATAAACCGTCTCTTCCATATGTTGAGCGTTCACACTCTTTGTTGGACAGACCGCATATCCTCTTTTCTGTGCGTTTACGCAGATATAATACCGGTACTTTTTTACCTTATCCTTTACGGAATAGGAATGAAACATCGGGGAGTTACACGCTTTACACCGAATGAGTTGTGATAATAATCCGGCACACTGCGCGTTCTTTTTGATTTTTCTGTTTACTCTATTATATTTGATTCGTTCTTGAACTTTTTCAAAAAGCGATTCATTAATAATCGCCTCGTGTTCACCGGGGTACAGTTTTCCGTCATAAAACACCTTCCCCATATAAATAGGGTTTATCAATATGCGGTGGACGTTATTTTTTGTGAATATTCCTCCACCGCTGGTTCTGCCTGTTCTCGCTATATGTTTCTTTGTGGTATATCCCTGCTCGTTAAGTGTTATTGTTGTCGATAGAATGGAACTAGCGGCAAGGTATATGCTATATATTTTACGAACAAGCTTTGCTTCCTGCTCGTTGATGACGATCTTGCGATTTTCTTTATCAATATCGTAACCAAGCGAAGGAGGCCCACCGGTCCATTTACCTTTTCTTCGGGCAGCACCCATTTTATCTTTGGTTCTTTCCGATATCATTTCTCTTTCGAACTGCGCGAAAGAAAGCAATATGTTCAGAGTTAATCTCCCCATAGAGGACTGCGTGTTAAAATGCTGTGTTACCGATACAAAGGTAACATTATTTTGATCAAAGAACTCCAGTAGTTTAGTGAAGTCTAGAAGGGATCGAGACAACCGATCTACCTTATACACGACAACACAATTAATTCTATCTTCCCGGATATCATCCATTAACCGCTTAAGCGCTGGTCGCTCGGTATTAGCTCCGGTAAAACCACCGTCATTATATTTAGTCCGCAAAATAGTCCACCCTGTAGACTTTTGACTCTTAATGTAATCTTCCGCTGACTCCCTCTGAGCATCCAGGGTAGTAAAGTCCCTTTCAAGCCCCTCAGTAGTCGATTTTCTCGTATAAATAGCACAATTAATCTTTTTATCCATATCTCCTCCAGTTTATAGTCCAAAAAACAAATATCCATTCCAATGCTGTCCGGTAACGGCCTTCGAGATACTGCTCAAAGACCGGAAAGGCGTGCCATCATACTCAAACCCCTTATCCAACACCTTGACGTCTATAACAGTACCCTTATATACCTTAGATAGGACCGTTCCCGGGATTGGCAATCGCCTGTCCCGGATCCGTGCCTTTGAAGCATCCCCAGCCCCATTTTGCCGTAAAGCCTTGTTATTAATAGGGTCATATGCTCTAATGAACTGTTCCAGCCTGTTTTTAGCCTCGTCAGATAAGCTTGTAATGCCTTGTTTCTTCTCACGGTTCATCATAACTCCTTGTTTTATAATAAGTTATCGCTCAAGCTAGTACACATATAGCCATAGGCTTTGAGAGATTGCAAGCTATATTGTGAGTTAGATTCTTAATTTTACAGATAAAGTTAATTCAATTGAATTTTTGGTTAAGTGGTTTATAATAAAAAGGGTAGTTACTCATGTTTCTATCTCTGGCATGAGTTGAATGGTGGTCTTTATCCAGGGTAAAAATTTTATCTGGTGATTGATATGAGAAAAATCGACAAAAATGAATTTTTAAGAAGTTTTACAGTTAGACCAAAAGGAGCCTTTGCTTTTCTTGTTGGCGCAGGAT
>JAGLIU010000049.1 GCA_023142805.1 Candidatus Omnitrophota bacterium
TGTTGAAGGCCTTAATCCTTTAGCCCCTAGCCTTTAGCCCTTAGCCTCTAAATACTGCCGCGTTACTTCCGAAATATCGTTTCAAGACTGAAATCGATCGGCTGCACAAACGCGGTGATCGATCCCGAAGAAATAATATCCACGCCTGTCGAGATATACTCTCGAACATTATTTAAGGTTATGCCCCCGGAGATCTCAAATAGAACCTCTTTTTCAAAACCTTTTTCTTTTCTAAGATCGACCGCTTTTTCAATATCCTCACGAGACATATTGTCCAGCATAATAACATCGGCCTTTTCTAAAAGCGCGTATTCGCATTCTTTAAGGGTCTCTACCTCTATCTCAACTCTTATGTTCTTCTGAACCGTATCTCGAGCTCGTTTAATAATACCTCTTATTACTTTTTCAGTCTCGTTACTTTTTATCTGCATACTAAAAGCACGAATATGATTATCTTTTATAAGCACCATATCCCATAATCCTTTACGGTGATTGTGTCCACCCCCTACAGTAACAGCGTATTTCTCCAAATACCTGTGAAGAGGTATTGTCTTACGTGTATCATATATCTTTATACCGGATCCCTCAACGGCCTTAACCATCTTGCTTGTCTGAGTGGAAACTCCACTGAGCATTCCGAGAAAATTCAGCGCTGTCCTTTCGGCTCTAAGTATGGATTGAGCCGCGCCTTCTACAAACGCTATCTCCTGACCTTCTTCTATACTGTCACCGTCTTTTACTACAGGACGAAATCTTAAAGTACAATCTACGGCGGCAAAAACCCTTTCAACAATATTCAGTCCGCACACCGTCCCCCGTTCTTTCGCTATAATAACCGCGTCCGCGTCCAGAAACCTGTCCAGCACCGATCGTGAAGTTATATCTCCCGTCCACACATCCTCTTTAAGCGCGAACCGTATTATTGTATCTACCTTTTTTTTATCCAGATCCTTCATGATCACCCTATCGCGTTCTTAAGATTACATACCTCTTCTTTTGTAAGCGGCCTGGACTCACCCGACCTTACCCCCTTTATGTCAAGTCCCGCGTATTTAACTCTTTTTAACTTTATCACTTTGACATTTACTTCTTCAAACATTCTCCTGATATGGCGGTTTTTACCTTCATGCAATATAATTCTATAAACAGCGCTTTCAAGATCCCGTTCTTCCAGCCTTATTATACACGCGGCAGTCTTTTTATTGTCCAGCTCAACACCTTTTTCCAATTTTTTAATATCTTTTTTGTCCACACAGGGTTTTACCGTAGCCACATATTCTTTTTCTATCTCAAACTTCGGATGCATCAAACCGTGAGCTAATTCCCCGTCATTAGTCACTATCAAAAGTCCCGTTGTATCTCTATCCAAACGTCCTACAGGATAAAGACGCGCGTTTATATCACTAAAAAAATCAGTCACTTTTTTACGGTCATGAGTATCTTTTACCGTGGAAATAACATTTTTAGGCTTATTGAAAATAAAATAATATTTTTGTTCTTTAAGTATTTCACGGCCGTTAACCTGAATATTCTGTTCATCAGGATCTACCCTAAACCCTTTTTCTTTCACTATTATTCCATCGATCTTAACTTTGCCACTCTCTATAAGCTTAACTACGCCTCTTCTCGAATCTATCCCCGCGTGAGCAAGCACTGTCTGTAATCGTTTCTTCATAATGTTATCTTGAGGAGTTTCTTCTTTTTATTAATTATCACTCTGAGCGCGATCTACCAAAGGGGGATCTTCCTATCCTTTTACTTCTCTTACTTCCGGCCTTAAATCCCTTAGCCTTTAGCCCTTAGCCTCTAACCCAATGTGTTCAGGTTATCTTCCAATGTTCTGAGTTGATCCTCAAACCTTTTGATCTTTTCTTTTTCTTTGGCAACAACTTCTTCAGGAGCTTTCTTTAAAAACCCTTCATTCTTGAGTTTTCTGTCTATACCATCAAGGTGTTTCTTCAATCCTTCTATCTTTTTATCAACTCTTGTTTTCTCTTTTTCTATATCAACAGTATCTCCTAAAGGAATAAAAATACGTATCCCTTTAACCAAAGACGCTACCGACTGATCCGGCCTTGACACCTTTTCTCCGACTGACCGTACTTTACATTTCGCGAGACGCTCGATCAGCTTAGTATTACTCAAAATAAGTTCTTTATTCTCAACGTTCCCCGCGTTTACTACAACATCAACACTCTCATTAATGTTCCAAAAGGATCTAACATTGCGTACCGAAGTTATAAGGCCTATGATCTTCTCCATATCTTCCGAAGCCTTCTGGTTATCGTACGTTTTGTCCGAATTCGGCCAAGAAGATATCATGATCCATTTATTTTCCTCATCCGGTATCCTCTGCCATATTTCTTCGGTAATGAACGGCATGAACGGATGCAGTAATTTCAATGACCCGGCAAGCACTTTAAACAAAACATTTTGCACAACAACCCTATTCTCCGCGAGTTTTGATGTTTCGAGATACCAATCACAATATTTATGCCATATAAAATCATACAACTCCCCGGCAGCATCATTAAACTTATAGGTTTCAAGGCTTTTCTGAACCGTTTTCACTGTTCGATTGAACTGATCCAATATCCATTTATCCGCGAGTGTAAGATCTCCCGGATCTATTTTTCCCGGCGTAAAATCTTTACCTAAAGTTATCAGAACATATCTTGACGCGTTCCATACTTTATTCGCGAAATTGCGGCCTATCTCGAACTTATCTTTGGAAAGAAACACATCCTGCCCCTGAGACGTTATATATATAATACTGAACCTTAAAGCGTCACTGCCGACTTCTTTGATAATATCCAACGGGTCTATAACATTCCCCAGAGATTTGGACATTTTAGTTCCGGAAGCATCACGAACGGTTCCGTGTATATACACATCTTTGAACGGTATTTTATTTTGAAACTTTAACCCGGACATGATCATTCTTGCCACCCAGAAAAAAATGATCTCCGGCGCGGTTACCAAAGCGTCCGTAGAATAGAATTTTTTCAGGGTCTCTGTCTTTTCCGGCCAACCCAATGTGGAGAACGGCCATAACCAGGAACTGAACCACGTATCCAACACATCCGGGTCCTGTTCCATATTATTGCCGCCGCACGCGGAGCATTTATCGGGTTTTCCCGCCCCGACATATATTCCTTTTTTCCCGGTTTCATGTATATCCACGTCACGAACGTCGACATAATCAAGACAATCTTTGCAATACCATACGGGAATACGATGCCCCCACCATATCTGGCGAGATATACACCAGTCCCGTATATTCTCCATCCAATTGAGATATACTTTTGTCCATCGGCCGGGATGAAATTTTATATTATTCTTTTTAACTTCTTTGATGGCGTCTTCGGCCAGGGGTTTCATTTTTACGAACCATTGTTTTGAAAGACGCGGCTCAACGACCGTATGACATCTATAACAATGTCCCACCGCGTGAAGATGCTCTTCGGACTTGATAAAAAATCCGCGCTGTTTAAGATCCTCAATTATCGTTTCACGACATTCAAACCTGTCCATACCCTCATAATCTCCACCGAGAGAATTTATCGTCCCATCCGGCTCCATTACATTCACTCTTTCAAGATCGTGTTTAACACCCAACTTAAAATCAACGGGATCATGCGCGGGAGTGACCTTAAGCGCCCCCGTTCCAAATTCAGGATCCACATCCTCATCAAAAATAAGTTTAAGTTCCCGCTTCAGTAGCGGAAGCATCAAAGTTTTACCGGCAAGACTCGTATACCTGGGATCTTTCGGATTTACAGCTACCGCGACGTCTCCCAACATTGTTTCAGGACGGGTTGTCGCGACAACTACATAGTCCTCATTTTCTATCTCAAGTTTTTCCCTGTCCTTTACGGGGTATTTTATGTAATAAAGCCTCCCTTCAACATCTCTATGCTCGGCTTCTTCATCGCTCAATGCCGTAGAACATCTGGGGCACCAGTTAATTATATAATCTCCTTTATACAAAAGTCCGTCTTGATAAAGCCTGACAAATACTTCTTTAACAGCAGTGGAAAGCCCCTCATCCATAGTAAAACGCGTACGATCCCAATCACAAGAACATCCTAAACGTTTAAGCTGACGTATAATAGTACTGCCGTATTCTTCTTTCCAATCCCATACTTTTTCAAGAAATTTTTCCCGGCCAAGCTCTGTTCGTTTTACCTTAGATTTAGCAAGCTCCCTCTCAACAACGTTCTGAGTCGCTATCCCGGCGTGATCCGTCCCGGGCATCCATAACGTATTAAATCCCTGCATACGTTTCCACCGAATAAGTACATCCTGAATAGTATTGTTGAGAGCGTGCCCCATATGGAGCACACCCGTAACATTGGGCGGAGGTATCACTATACAATAGGTTTCACCGTCGAGGGTTTCGTCAGCGTGAAAAAGTTTTTCTTTCACCCATTGATCATATATTTTTTCTTCGTTTTCTTGCGGATCATACCTGGTAGATAATTCTTTCATTCCAAATCCTAATTTGTCATGCTTTTTTCGCGATCATATGATTATTTTTTTTACGCTTTTTTTTATCTTTCTCGAACTTGTACTCAATGGAATCTTTAAGCGCCAGCCAACTTGCCTCAATAATGTTTTCGGATACACCAACGGTCCACCATGAATCCGTTTTATCTTGTGATTGTATAAGCACCCGTACCTTCGCGGCGGTTGCCGCCTTTTCATCAAGCACCCTTACCCTAAAATCTGATAAATGCATTTCTTTCAAGGAAGGATAGAATTCGATCAAAGATTTACGCAATGCCTGGTCAAGCGCGTGAACCGGGCCGTCACCGGTAGCAACCGTATGCCGCGCTTTATTGCCTATCTTAAGTTTTACCGTAGCTTCTGACACAAGTTTTCCACCCTGCCGCTTCTCCACTATTACCCTAAAATCTTCCAACTCAAACTGTTTTTTGAACGTTTCCGACGCGCGTTTCATCAAAAGGAAAAGAGACGCTTCCGCCAGTTCAAATTGATACCCTTCTTTTTCAAGATCCTGTACATACGTAAGTATCTTCTTTGCCTTTGGCGAAGATTTTTCGATCTTGATCCCTAATTCACCGGCTTTTTTAGTTACACTTGATTTTCCCGAAAGCTCGGAGATAAGCATCCTGCGTTTGTTCCCCACCCTGTCCGGATCCAAATGTTCATATGTTCTGGGATTTTTAAGTATAGCGTTAACATGAACACCCGCTTTATGAGCAAACGCGCTTTTGCCGACGTAAGGCTGCGCGTCCTGCTGTTTCACATTGGATATCTCAGCTATATATCGTGAAGCCTCCGTAAGATACTTGAATTCAAACTGCGCGAGACAGTCAAATCCCAACTTGAATTTCAATGTAGGCAATATGGAAACAAGATTGGCGTTTCCGCATCTTTCACCATAACCGTTAAAAGTACCCTGTACCTGCACGCAACCGGCCTGTACTGCCGCGACTGAATTAGCAACTGCCATATCAGCGTCGTTATGAACATGTATACCCAAAGGAGTTTTAACCTTCGCCTTAACCTCTTCAACTATCTCAAATAACCTGCTTGTTACTGTCCCCCCATTGGTATCACAAAGCACCAGGGTTTCCGCTCCACCCCTCTCAGCGGCTCTTACCGTATCAACCGCGTACGCGGGATTTTCCTCGTACCCATCAAAAAAATGCTCGGCATCAAAGATGACATGTCTGCCTTTTTTCCTTAAATAACTTACAGAATCCTCGATCATATTTAAATTTTCATTAAGAGTCGTTTTTAATACGGTTTTTACGTGAAGATCCCAACTTTTACCGAATATCGTGATATATTTCGTGCCGGCCCTAAGAAGACCTTTCATCACTACATCTTTTGCCGGACTCACATCAGCCCTGCGTGTACTTCCAAACGCCGCGAGTTTAGATCTTTTGAGCTTCAGATTTTTCGCGGCTTCTTTAAAAAACTCATCGTCTTTCGGATTTGACCCCGGCCATCCCCCTTCGATAAAATCCACCCCTAACTCATCAAGTTTCCGCGCGATACGGATCTTGTCATTAACCGAAAAAGATATACCTTCAGATTGAGCGCCATCACGCAGAGTAGTATCATAAATACAAATTTTGTTCATAATCACCTCTTTTTTTCAAGACCAAAGGCCTTATGGATAACTTTTACCGCTCTGTCAGCGTCTTTCGAGCTAACAACGCAGGAAATCTTGATCTCACTCGTTGATATCATCTCTATATTTATTTTCTTGGAAGCCAAAGCCTTGAACATTTTCGCGGCAACACCGGAGTGACTTCTCATACCAATACCCACAACAGAAACTTTTGCTATATTCTCGTCATATTTCACACCTTTTGCGCCTATTTTTTTGATAATTTCTTTAACCACTTTCTTTGTCTTCCGTAAACCTTTATTCTCAACGGTAAATGAAATATCCGTTGATTTGTTCGTGCGCGATATATTTTGTATGATCATATCCACATTAACCTCGGCTTTTGCCAGATATTCGAATAATCTGCTGGCCTCTCCGGGCTTATCAGCAACATCACATATAGTTACTTTTGATTCTTTTTTGTTTACAGTGACACCTCGAACCAGAACATCTTCCATATCTTTAACCTCCTTGATCACAAGAGTACCTTTTTCTTTTGAAATACTTGACCTGATATGCATAGGAACGTTGAATTTACTCGCGACTTCCATACTCCTTGCCTGCATAACCTGCGCTCCTAAAGACGCCATCTCCAGCATCTCTTCATAACTTATGGTGCTTAATTTACGAGCTTCGGGAACTATACGAGGATCGGTAGTATACACACCCTTGACATCGGTATATATTTCACACATTTCCGCTTTTAAAACTTTGGCTAAAGCGACCGCGGTTATATCCGATCCGCCCCGACCAAGTGTGGTTATCTCATTTTTGAGGTCCTTCCCCTGGAAACCCGCGACAATAACAACTTTGTTCTCGGCAAGATGTTTCTTTATCTTACCCGTCCCCACATCCAATATTTTCGCTTTCGTATAAGACGAATCTGTCATTATTCCGACCTGAGCGCCTGTAAATGAAATGGCCTTACATCCAAGCTCGTTAAGCGCCATCGCCAAAAGCGCGACTGAAACCTGTTCTCCGGTGGCAAGCAGCATATCGAGTTCCCTTTCGGAGGGATACTTACTTATTTCTCCGGCAAGCCTTAAAAGTTCATCGGTTGTATCTCCCAGCGCTGAAACCACCGCTACAACATGATTACCTTTTCTTTTACAGGAGACTATCCTTTTCGCGACGTTGATGATCTTCTTCGTATTGGCAACGCTTGTCCCACCGTATTTTTGTACAATTATCTTTTTCTTCATTCTTACTTCCTTATTCAACATTTATTCTTACGTAGGAACACGGCACGCCGTGCCCCCGCTATTGATCATTCCGCCAACAACACGCGCATCAGTTCCGATCCCTTGGCCACTCGAAGACTACCGGCTTTAGCGGAATTTTCCGAGAACACTGTAACCTCATCCGGATCTATCCCCGTACCTACCATAGCAAAAGGAACCGGATCCCCGGTATGTGTTCTTCTTTTCACAGGCGTGGGATGATCCGGGAGTATCAACACTCTATAACTTTCTCCCCTCTCAACCAGACCTTTGATGATCGTAGCGGTTACTTTGGAATCAAAATCTTCTATCGCTTTTATTTTTGCCCAGATATCACCGTTATGACCCGCTTCATCAGGCGCTTCAACATGCACATACAGGATGTCATATTT